>CAINEA010000108.1 GCA_903847525.1 uncultured Acetobacteraceae bacterium
GCCCTCGGCCGCCAGGTCGTGAAGTCTGTCGATCGGGAAAACCACGTTGATGTCCCGCTGGAAGCCCGCGCGATCAAAGTTGATCGACACGTGACTCATCAGAATATCGGCAGCGGCCCATGTGGACGGGACCGCGCGGTATTCGCCGGAGCCAAATGGAAACGGCTGGTCCCCGCGATGGATCAGGGCCGCACTGCTGACGATCGCCACGCGGCGCTCGGACAGCTGCGGCCCCGCGACGAAGGGACTCGTTTCAAACGCCGGACAGGGGATATTGGCAACAGCGCTTCGAGTCGGTTCCGGTATGTCTTCAAGTCGTGCCATTCAGCATTCTCCTTTGTTGGTGATATTTTGAACGTCGGCCCGTTCAAGCCGGATGTCCACTTCGTGATCGATGAAGGTCCATTCATGCGTTGTTCGAAACCGCGACGGCATTTCGTCGGACATCGACGCATGGGTGGGCGCATATCGGTCGCGCGGCCGGTCCGGCATCGATCTCTAAGTGCCCGGCGTCATCATTCCAGGCCACGTATCAAAGCCGCCACGGATTCCGGCGACGCCCCGGCGATGCGAGCATTTGGACGTCCACCCGCGAGGAACGCCACCGCCAGCAAAATCTCGCCGGGACGGGGCGCGTCGGGAATGCTGATGGTCATGCTGTCCATCGCGTTATAATCCCAGGCATCGTTCATGCCGCCGAAGATAATGTCGATCGGAGCGCCGGCTGAACCGACCTTGGCATTCCCAGGGATCAGCGCGGGACCGGCGCCCGCGCCCTTGCGCATCGCGAGGCCGATCCGCACGTGAATCATCGCGGCTCCATGCTCAAGGTCGCCGTTTGTTCCAACGAGCGCCGCCTTGCCGTAGCCCATGGGTTTCGCCTCGCCAAGCGCCGCGAGGACGCGTGCCGTCAGGATCTCCCCAACCGTCACGGACAGGTCCACGAGATCGGTAAAATGATCGATGGCGGGTTTTCCGGCGTGCGGGTTCGGCAACACCGCCGCCGCCGCGACCCGGCGCGTGGGCGTAGCGAGGGGCCGGTGGGCCTCGGAGTGGATCTCCTGGTCGAAAAGGTAAATCTGGCGGATGTCCATTTATATCTTTCAGCGCTGCTGACGCGCGTTGATCGATGGCTCGACTTTGCCCATGCCGCTTATCGCCGTGATTTTCGGGGAGTTCAACCCAGGGCCGCGCTGACCGCGTGCCGCAGTGCGGGAAGCACGTCGTCCAGATACCAGGGGTTCCGGCGCATCCAGCCCGTGCTTCGCCAACTCGGATGGGGCAGCGGAAAAAACCGCGGCATATGATCGCGAAATCCGCGTACGTTATCGGTCAATGTTACGCGTTTTCCGGTGCCGAGATAGCGGGCCTGCGCATGCATCCCGACCAGCAAGGTCAAGCGCTTGCCCGGCAGTTGGGCCAACAAACGCTCATGCCACAACGGCGCGCATTCCGGGCGCGGCGGAAGATCGGCGCCGTTGGCGGCACCTGGGTAGCAGAAGCCCATCGGCAACAACGCGACCTGATCGGGGTCGTAAAATGTTGCTTCGGTGATCTCGAGCCATTCCCTGAGCCGCCGGCCGCTGTCGTCCTGCCAGGGCACGCCGCTGGCATGAACCTTCGATCCGGGCGCCTGCCCGATGATGACCAACCGTGCCCCTTTGCCTATTTGAATAATGGGGCGTGGGCCAAGCGGCAGTTGGGCGGCGCACACGGTACAACTCCGGACATCGACGATAAGCTGGGTGAACGGCATTGTCATTTCCTTGTCCTTGACGGTCATCTTGCGGGTAGCGTGATCGCGGTGGCTTCTTCTGCACACATCGCAAAGCCCACATCGCCACCGTTTCGACCATCTTTCCTGGATTTCGGTCAGGTCGATACCGGTCTAAATCAGCTCTGCGACGCCACCCTTCATCGCGGCCAGCCCGCCGTCGGTATCAACCTCGAACGCAATCGTTCCGTCCGGCATTACGGCGTGGCGAACCGCCAGCGACCCGCCCGCCATGACGGGCGCGCGGAAACGTCCAGCGAGGCGTCGTAACCGCCTGACATCGCCGTCGGCACGGTCCCGCAGGATTTCGCGCGCCGCCAATCCCCAGGTCACCGTCCCATGCAGAATTATGTCAGGAAGCCCGGCCCGCAGTGCTACCGCGCGCTCCGTGTGGATCGGGTTCCAGATGCGGGCGCACTCGGTATAGGTATGCGCCAGCCCATAATCCGTCTGGATCATTGCGCACGCCGTATCTGCGGACGGCGGCATCGGAGGCGCGGCGAGGTAGGGTGGTGGCGTGCCGGCCTCCTCTACATCGCAGTCCACGCCGCGGCTGATGGATCCCATCCAGGTCTCACAGAGCAGGTCGCCGGCATCCGCGTCCCGCGATGTGATCCGTGTCGCCACCAATGTGCCGGCCCGGGTGCGCTTCATGTACCGAAACTCACTGCTAATCCGCACACGTGTTCCGGCGCGGAAAGGGCGGTGAAAGGTTGAATCCTGAAACGCCTGGACCGACCGGATGCGCTCGTCCGGCGTCATCCCCAGAACGGTGGCCCTAGCGGGATCACCCGCCAGGATCCATTCCAGCCCTACGCAGAAGGTCGGTGGAACGATGGGACCGCCCAGCCTCGTATCGTCCAGACAGAGTGCGCGATCGAAACCGAGGCTTGCGGCATAGGCCAGCACCCAGCGCGTATCGACCTCGGCGACGACCTCCACGACGCGCCCGAGGGCGGAACTGTTGATCGGCATGACGATCGTGCGCCCCGTCAGATGCCGCTAGGTGGAGGCAGGGTCGCCACGAAACAGGACCGTTCCGCGGCGCTGTCGAACCAGGCGGCCAGCGTCGGCCGTCCGTCGCGCCAGCGCCAGATCGTGTGTCGGCGTTCGCAATAACCAAACGCCGCCGTCAGGGCCAGCCAACCCGCGTCGATCCGATCGAACCAGGCCAGACCCCGCTCCAGCGCATCCGCCACTCGGTTGGCGCGTCTGGCCTCCAGGGTGAGGAGCCCCGGGGAGCGCTCGTGCTCCGGACGCCGCAATTCCCGGTTCCAGACGGCGATCCCTTCCAGCAGGCCCATGACACGCCCAAGTGCAGCCAGCCGTTCCGGCTCGAACGGCATCAGCTTAGGGCCGGCATGCAACCGGTCCAGGAATGGCAGGATCAGCAGTGTTTCGGTCAGCGCCACACCGTCGCTCAGCCACAACGTCGGCACCCGGCCGACCGGATTGATGGGGAGCAAACCGGACGCCGGATCGCGCAGCGTTGTTTCCGTCAGCGGTATGGTTATCCCGGTTTCAAGCATCGCCATGCGCACCATGCGGGCATAGGGCGAGCCGGCGGAATAATACAGTTTCATCGATTCTCCCCGTCCGGAGCCGGCATCCGGCTGGGTCATGGGATCGCCAGCCGAACGATCGCATCGACATGGATGCCGCCGCAGTCAACGAGGGGGAAACCGGCGGTCTTCGCATCGAATGCCAGTGCGAGATCGGTACCACCCAGCATGATCGCCTCGATGTTCTCCTCCCGCAGCAGCTTATGGCTGGCCCGGTTGAAAACCTCGTTCTGAGCCGCGGTCACCATGCCGGATGCCGCCATCGCGACATAGGCCTCGTGCACGTCGTCCAGATCCTGTCCTAGCGGCGGGATGATTTCGGCGCAGGCACCTCCGCCGTAGAACCGGGTTTGCATGACCGTGCGGGTTCCCAGGATTCCAACCCGCTTCAGGCCGCGGCTTTCGATCGCGGCGTTCACCTCGGCAATCATATCAACCACCGGCAATCTCGACACGGCCTTGAATGCGTCGATACAAAAATGTCCAGAGATGGATGTGATCACAACGACGTCCGCGCCCGCCGCGACAAGCCGGTTCGTCAGCCTTGTATAGATCGCGACCTGCGCCGCGGTGTCGTTGCGCGTGAGATTGCCGAGAAGTGTCGGCGTGTCCGCATGAACGATCGTAAGATCCAGCGGCACCCCCCGGCTGGCGAATGCCGCGATCAGCCGCCGATAGTAAAAATCGGTTGCCGCCGGACCAATGCCACCAATGAGGCCGATATGCATGTCGTTAAGCCTCCATCTTATTAGCGCAATGATCTGCCATCAACCAATGGATCTTTTTTCGTAACGGTACAGCTCATCTGTGTCGAATTCCATGCCCATCCCAATCGCCTCATGATCCATGAAGTCACGCCTGGGCACCTGCGGGCGGATGTCCGCCCAAGCGGGCCGCGCGCCAATGCGCCGTTGACGTAGTAAGGGGCCGAAAGCATAGTCACTTCCATCCTCGATTATCCGCGTTGGTTCGCAGCCACACGCAAGAAAGTAGCGGCGATCCGCCATCCGGCGTGCAGCGTGCCACGCAACGATCCGGCAACCTTCGAGACGCCGCCCACCCGGCAGCGATACGGCAGCGGGATTTCGGTAATGCGCAGCCCAGCCCGGGCCGCCTTCATCTGCATTTCGATATTCCATCCATAGGTCAGTTCCTGCAGGTCCAAGCGCGCCAGAGCGTCGCGACGGATCGCCCGATAGGCACACATGTCGCTGTAGCGGATGCCGTATAGCGCGCCGATCCCGAAGCCGGCCAGGCGGCCAGCCAATACCTGGTGCCAGTTCATGGACCCCGGCTCTCGCCGGCCACGCGTGCGGGACGCCAGTGCCAGATCCCAAGCCCCGCTGATCACCGGCCCGGCGATGTGCTGCAGCAGATCCCCCCGATCGGCGCCGTCGCCGTCCAAGAACACGATCACCTGGCAATCCGGATCTGCCGCCGCTGCGCCGGCCGCGCAGGCCCTGCCGTAGCCCCGGCCGGCATTCAGCACCGTCGCACCCGCCGCCCGCGCGATGTCCTGGGTACCGTCGGTACTGCCGCCATCGGCGATGATGATTTGCCGGACGAGGTCGCACGATAACTCGCGGATGACCATACCGATCGAGGCAGCCTCATTCAGCGTTGGGATGACGACAGCAATTACAGGCTCCATCGCAGCCCACAATTCTGACAGGGCAACGGCGGGGCATCGCCCAGTAGGTTGCTGCGGAAATCCTTGTAAGCCGGGCTGTTCCAGATGTCGCGCAAACTGTCCTGGGTGGCGTCGCCAAGGGTGTAGTTCTCGTAGCCGCGGGCTGAGAACGGGGCGATGCAGCAGGGCAAAGCCCGGCCATGGGCAGTGAAATACATCAACGACCACGGTCGCCGGCAGGTTGCCCACGGTTTGTCATCGGCCTGGCGCTTCAGGCTCAATCCAGGCTCCGTCGCACCGGAAGCGTCCAGCGTCACGCCGAGTTCGCGCCCGATCGCCTGGGCCGCTTCGATCGCCACGGCCTCGTCCTCGCGGGTCTGCTCGAAGAGCGAGAATTCCGGCCGCGCCAGGCCGAACCCGGCCTCGTCGAACACCAGGCGTTGCAGATGCACTTCGGTCACACCCATGGTGGCGGCCAACCGGACGAAATCAGGCAATTGATCGACGGTTTCCTTCAAGCCGGTGAGCCAGAGCGAGACACGCGGCGTGGTGGCACCGGTTTCTCGCTGGAACGCGGTGAATTTGCCGACGTCACGCACGATGCGGTTGAAGAAATCCTTCCCGCGCACCCGAAGATAACTCGCGCGATCGGCCGCATCGAGGGAAACGCGCAGTTCGTCGAGGCCCGTATCGATCAGCGCCTGGAACTTCTTGGGCTGCAGCAACGTGCCGTTGGTGTTGAACAGCACATAGGTGCCGCGGTCCTTCAGATAGCGGATCATCCGGGGCAAGTCCCGCACCAGCATCGGCTCGCCGACCCCGTGCAGTACCACGCGGCCAATGTCAGGGATCTGATCCACAATTCGGGTGAACAACGACCAGCTCATATCGGCCGGCGGCTCCAGTTCCTCGAATGTTCGCGGACAGGTGTCGCAGAGTAGATTGCAGCGGTTGGTGATCTCCAAATACAGGCACACCGGGGGACTGGCGGCCGTTGCGGACCGCTCGGTGCCGATCGATTCGAAATAGCGGCGTGGATCTTTGAGCGAGGTGGCCGACATCAGGAGATTCCTTTGAGCGATGGGGCAGCGAGTATTGGGGACCATCCGCGGTGGAAATCGGCGAAGGCGAGCAGCGCGGCCGGTGCATAGACCAGCGAAGGCCATAGAAATGCGTCATCCAACGGATTGACATACAGCACCACTGGCGCGGCCGAGAGCCAAAGGACGGCACGATAAGGGCGTATGACAGACGGCAGAGCGAGCCAGACGAAGTACCAGGGATAATGCGGCGAGACGGAGACTGTGACGCAGGCGGCCAGCAGGGCCACATCGCCGCAGACCATGACTACATCCGCAGGGGTCCCCACGGCCGGTCGCCTGCGGGATAGGATCCAAAGACCGAGGGCGACGACAACCACCAGCGCGACGACGCCGTAGACGGCAACAACACTCGCCGGCAGCGGTGTCAGGTGCTTCAGTCCGGCGAGCAACCAGATGCCACTGCCGTTTCCAAGGCCTTCTTCGGTCTGGTATCCAGGGAGGAAGCCAAACACTTTCCAGCCAGCGCCAGCATAACAACCGTAGAGCGCGACGATCGAAATTATCGTCCCCCCCGCCAGCCGCCAGCCACCGCCTCGACGCCATAGCGCCGGTCCCACCACGGCGGGCAAAAATTTTACCAAAATCGCCGCGCCCAACACGGCTCCTGCGAGCCCATCCCGCACACGGCAACGCAACAACAGCGCACCGGCGAGCAGAGCGATACTGACCGCGTCTACATGGCCGTCGCAGGCAAAAGACCAGATCGTCAACGGGTTCCAGGCGTAGATGAGCAATCGTTCGGGCGGCAGCGTAGCCAAGGCCAGCATTCGCCAGGCACAAAACATTGCCAGCGCCTCGAACACCAGCATGAACAGTTTTTCGCCGATCACCGTCTGCGAAATGCGGGCCATGGCCGCGAACGCTATCTGTGCTGATGGCGGATAGATCGTCGGTGCGTAGTTGGCCCGGTTTATGTGTGGATAGATGGCGTCGTCACGCAATGCGGCCAAAGCCGAATCGGCGGGAACGAACAGATACGGGTTGATGGCCGCCGCCTGGACCCGCCCATCCCAGATGTAGCGATAGACATCGCTCGACAGGATCGGCGGCGTGAACAGAACCGGCAAGCGGATCGCGATCGCAACGGCCAATACGATCCAGATTGCCTGGGCCGGCAGGATGCGGCGCAGGGTTAGGCGCACGGCGAGAAAGTAAACCGCAATGGTCACGGCCAGCGTGGCTACCAAGGGCAATCGGATAGACGTGGAACCTTCGGCTGCGGCCCATGGGGAGAGGATCTGCAGCGCGAACCCGGTAAGGCCGATCAACCCCGTGCCGAGGAAAGCAAGCCATTTCATTCTGCGGCCCGGACCTGGGCAACAGCGAGCAAGCCGATTTGCCCGAGAGCGATTTCAGTGGCTGGAGCCGGGTACGAGCGCAAGCCAACAGGATCGTGTTTGCCGCTGAATTCCTGCCGAAGGCGCGTCAACGCGGCTTGATCATCGACATCGTACCAGGTCGGCAGTTCTACGACCTCCAGGCCAATTTCCTGAGCGCGGACGCGGGTTGCATCGGCGACGCTATTCGTGCTCCAGGCGATGTCCGCAAACAGCCTTGCGTACGGCGCTTTCATGCCGAGCAGGTAATATCCGCCGTCTTCGGCCGGCCCCAAAACCACGCGGTCGCCCTCGCTCAGCAAGGCCTGGGCACATCGGACCAGCAATGCGGTCGGCAAAGTCGGACTGTCGGAGTTCAGCACGCACGCGGCGCCGTAGCCCTCGGCCAGCATGGCCTGGATGGCGTGCAACAGGCACCGGCCGAAGCCCTGTACAGCCGCCGGCATTGCTTCGGGGTGATGCGGCAAGCCATCGGCAAGGATCAGACCCGTGCCCTCCGCGACATGGCCGTCGAACAGCGTTTCAGAGCCAGACGGAGCGTAAGCGATCAGGCCTTGGATGGGGGCTGACAGGGCAGCTGCCGCGATATTCTCGGTCACATCGCGCAGGAAAGCGGCACTGAGCGCCGCTGCCTGCGTTGGCTCCAATGGTGGGCAGAGCCGGGTCTTGGATCGGCCGGCCTGCGGCGCCTTGGCCATAACGCCGATCGCGCAGACATGCCTCATATTCCGCTGAACCAATTATAGCCACGGTCGGTCCAGAACCCGCGCGGTTGCTGATTGGTGACATAAATTGTTGTCACGAATTTCGGGTTCTTGAAGCCGAGCTTAGTGGGAATTCGGATTTTGAATGGAAAACCATATTTCGTCGGTAGGGTCTCATCGGACAGGCCAAACGCCATGATCGTCTGGGGATGTAATGCCGTGGCCATGTCGATACCCTCGTAGTAGCCGTCGGCACATTCGAAGCCGACGTATTTTGCCGTCGTATCCGCGCCGACCCGCTGCAGGAATGTCGCGAGTGGCGTGCCGTTCCATTTGCCGATCATGCTCCATCCTTCGACGCAGACATGACGGGTGATCTGGCTCATCTGTGGCAGCGCATGCAATTGCTCGACTGTCCAGGGGCGACGGTCGGCGATGAGACCCGCCAGGCTCAAGCGGTATTCGGCAGGATCGAGCCGGGGCGCCCTTTCCGGTCCGTACCAGGCGTTATAGCGAAAATCCTTGACCGCCATCGCCTCTGGAAATGTCGGTGCCAGCTTCTGGCCGTTGAACAGAGCCGCCTGTACCCGATCGTTCCATCGGGAGAAGCTTGCCAGAACCTTCTGCACCGCATCGTCGTCGCTGACATCACAACCGGTCAGCAGCGTGAGCGCACCGAGCGAAAGCCCACCCCCCAGCAAACGGCGGCGGTTCAGATCCAAGGTCATTGACCGGACTCCAGATTTGGCGCGTGCGCCGGAGAAGATGCTTTTCCAAAAATCATCGCGACCAAGGTTTTCGGCACCAGCGCCACCAGCACAACATGCACGAGCAAGAAACCGGCGATGCCAGCCATAGCGAGGAAATGGATCAACCGAGCGCCCTGGAAGCCGCCGAACAAAAGCTCCAACGGATAGGTTTGCACGGGCTTCCAGATGGCGATCCCAGAAACGATCATAACCGTAACCAGCGCAAGCACGCCCCAATAGAAGACCTTCTGCACGGCATTGTAGCTGCCAAGCCGATGCTCCAGTCGAAACCGAGCTGCGGCGAGGAAGTCACGAAAAAACGATTTCGGGCCCACCGGCAGAAAGTCGCGGCGGAAGTGGCCGGAAGCCAGGCCCCAGAGACAAAAGAGCAGGAAGCTTCCCGCCAGCACCCACATACCGGCGAAATGCCAGGCGAGCGCGTTCGCCACACCCGGATCATTGCTGCGCGCCAGGGTTGCCTCCCCATCACCGCCTAACGTGAACAATTCCGGAAAGGTAAAGCCGAAGATCGGGTTGGCATTGTAGATGCGCCAGCCACTGCCGATCATCACGAGGATCGACAAGGCCATCAGCCAATGGGTGACCCGAACGGGGATCGCGTGATGCTGCACCTGGTCATTGGGGTCGCTCATGCCACAGGCTCCAGGCCCGAGGCGGCGAGCCGTTCCCGCGCTTGCACGGTCCCGAGGAACTCTACGAAGCCGGCGGGATTGGGACGCCGGGCACCCTTGGAGACGGCAGCGGCGAAAATCGCCGCCGGCATATCCTCCAAGGGACGAAGCACGCGCAGCCTCGGATCGGCACGAACATCGGTAAGATAGAGCAGTCCGGTGCGAGCGGCGCCGGAAGTCAGCAAAAACGCCACCCCCGGTGTATCGATTGCGCTGATGATCTCAGACGACGGTAACCCGAGCTTTGCGACGACACCCGCTCCGTCCACGCCGGAAGCTGCAGGCAATTCGCTGACCGCAAACTTCCCAGCGGCCGCCGGTCCTGCCGCCCCGGCCATTTCAGCAATCACCAGAGGGTTTGACCAGTTGCCACTTCTGGCCCCCGAGAGCAGGCCGGCTCGTTCGGCCTGCTGCAATACACCAACCTGTGTTACCAGAATATCGTTCTGCACGTCATGAGTAAGCTGTGGCAATATGAGCCCGGGCGCGGTCGCGAAGACATGGATGCGGACTCCTGCCTTGGCTCGGAAGGCCTCGCCGATCCCTGCAAGCGGTCTCTGCAAGGTAGGGTCACACATTATCACAAGATCGGTGGTGTCAGCGACCGCGGGTCGGATCGTTCCCACGGTGAGCGCGGCCGGAGTGGCTAACAAGAGCAGGCGACGCGTGATATGTCTGCGTGCCGCATGCGTGATGCCCATGTATAATCCTTCCTGCCGCCGATCCGATGAGTGCGCTCTACGTCCTCAGACCCGGATTTCAGTGATGCGTTACGCGCGAAAGTTCAGGACCATTCATCCCGTTGGTTGCTGGTCCTCGGTACACACGGGACAGCGTCGGGTGACGAGATGGGCTGTCGCCCCTTAGCAAGAGGTGGGCGTCATCGAATTAGAGCGATGCGCCGCTAAAAGATCGATCCAGCAGCACACCAGCCCCGCGAACGGCATCCGAGTTTCCTCAGGAGGGTTCGGCGTCATTCATTGGCGCGAGAATGCGCCATCGGCGCAAGCCCATGATTATGACAGTCTCGATGAGGCGATCCAACGCAATACGCCGACCGCGCACATAAGACCGACCGTGACAAGCGCGAGGCCGGCAATTTGGATCGCGTTCGGCACTTCACCCACAATCGGTATGCCTATGAGGATCGACACCGCCGGCACCATGGCTGGAAACAACACAGCCCGACTGACCCCCAAAACACGTATTGCCTGACTGTAGGCGATAATGGCCACGACACCCTGCAACAGTCCCTGTACAAGCGCCTGCATCGCCATCGGGAAAGGCGGGCGGGCGAGCAAGTGTTCCAGCCCATACCAAGCCAGATAGCCAGGCACGATCACGACCAGGGACAGAAACGAAACCACTGCGATGGCGCGAACCGCGTGCAATCGCCAATGACGAATCAACACGGTGAACACAGCCCACAACACGGCTGAGGTGAAGAACAGCAGGTCTCCAATCCAGGCTTGGCTGCCAGTTACCGTCTGTAGCCCCTGCCAGCTGATCAGCACAATTCCGCCGATCACCAACGCGGCGCCGACCATGTGCGTGCGGCTGAGCCGTTCCCCGAGCAAAGCGGCGGCAATGCCCGTACTGAGGATCGTGACCGAGGCCGGATGGATCACGGCCCCATGGGCCAGCGGGGCGAAGGCGTAGCCGCCCATCTGCATCAGCGCAAACGCCGGCCCCCCCACCACCGTCAGCACCAAGCCGCGTCGCCACCCGATTCCCGCCAGGCCGGGTAGGCCCCAGCGCAGCAGCAACGGCAAGAGCACGATGGCGGCGACGCCGAACCGCATCAGGATCAGGTCACCCGGCGTCAGCCCATGGAGGATGCCGGCCCGCGCGGAGGCGAATGACAGCGATGCCCCCAGGGCGAGAATACAGCCGCAAAAATACCCCCAGGCCTCTGTCTGGGTGTCGAGCCGGAAGCGGCTGGGGAAGGTGACGGCCACGGGCATCTCTGTCATGGGCCAATGGCCGTCAGATCGGTTGAGGCGGTCCCGCGGGACAGTGCTGTATCCGCCCTATCGGAACCCAATCGAATTACTCGGCTGCGGTCCGGCGTTCCAGGATTTGGAGCACCTCCAATGGATCGGTACGCTCGCGGTAATCCACGCGGGTATCGGCAAACAGGATCACCCCATCCTGCCCGATCACATACGTCGCCGAAAGCGGCAGCGACCAGTCATCCGGCGCCCCGTTCTTTTCGGGAATGTCGAGCTTGAACCCGTCATAGACGGAGCGGACCTCGTCGGTGAAGGCGTAGACCACACCGAAAGCCTTACCGACAAGCTGGCCGATGTCGCTCAGCACCGGAAAGCTGAGCGCGTTCTTCCCGGCGGTGGCCAGGCTGTCATCGGGCTTCTCCGGGCTGATGGCCACCAGGCTCGCACCGGCGGAGGCAATGCGAGGCAGCACGGCCTGGTAGGCTTTGAGTTCCAGATTGCAGAAAGGACACCAGCCGCCTCGATAGAAGGTCACGATTACCGGCCCTTTGGCCAGCAAGGTCTCGATGTCAAAATCCCTGCCGCTCTGGTCGCGCAGCCGCACGGCCGGCGCGCGATCTCCCACCTGCTTCGCTGCGCGGGCGATACCGCTCGCGGCGAGATGCGCCACGTGCTGATCCATGACGGCCTGGCGTTCGGCCGGCACGCGCGCGCGCCAGTTGGTGCGATGTTCCGCAAGCTGATCCGTAAGGGTCTCGGTCATGTCGTTGTCCTTTTCTTTGACGCTATCAGCCGACTGGATAGTTCGACGGGAACAACGCGCGCCGTGACATATCGTCGACGTCTTTCTTGAAAGCGTGATCACTGCCAACTGCTCGGGCGCGCGCCACCGCGGGCCGTGCGTCGATACTTTTGAACCAACGCTGGATGTTCGGATAAGCCGCCAGCGGATCGCCATCTCCCTTCAGGACCCGGGGAGCGCGATCGATCCACCCCCAGGCCGATATATCGGCGATGGTGAAGACGTCGCCGACAATGAATTCCCGGCCCGCCAGATGGTCTTCCAGCA
>CAINEA010000109.1 GCA_903847525.1 uncultured Acetobacteraceae bacterium
CACGGCATCGTGGCGATCAATCCCTGCGCGGTAGCCAGCCCGATCGACTTAATGATGTATTCCTGCATCACTAGGCAGGCCAGCACCACGCCGGACTGTGGAATGCCGAATTCATAGGCCTGCTTGATGCAGTTCGCCGTGTCGTCGCCGGCATTGGCAAGGCAGATCACCTTGGCGCCGGTGGATTTCGCTTGCACCAGTTGGGCGGAAAAGTCGGTGGTTCCGGGAAACGCATAGACGCTGCGGCCCAGCTCCTTTCCGCCCGTGCGCTTCAGCGCCTCGGCCGAATCGTTCGCCATGGCGTGGCCGGAAATGTAGTCGGGCAAGATAAAATACCAGGTATCCGCCCCCTGCCCCACCAGCCCATTCACCACACCATTGGCGTTCGACCACAGATCGAAGGTCCAGTGCACCTGGTTCGGCGTGCAGAACTTGCCGCTGAGGTCGGCGACCCCGGCACTGGTGAAGACAACGACCTTGTCCTTCTCCTGTGTAATCCGGCCCACCGCCAGCGCCACCGCGGATTGCGGTATGTCGAAGATCGCATCGACGCCCTCGGTGTCGTACCAGGCCCGCGCGATGCCGGCACCGACATCGGGCTTCAACTGCATGTCTGCCGAAACCACCTCGACCTTGATATCGGGGTAGCGCTTGTTGAAATCCTCGACGGCGAATTTGGTCGCGAGCACATCGCCAAGGCCAGTGGCCTCGGCATACGGGCCGCCCATATCGCTCATCACGCCGATCTTCAGCCCTTTACTCTGGGCACGCGCGCTGGCCGGCGCGAGCATGGCGCCGGCGGTAACCGCTCCGGCCTGGGCGAACTGGCGGCGAGTAAGACGAGACATTTTTCCTCCTGGATTTGGATGTTGGAGACAACAAAGCATCTCCCGCTGTCCATATCCAGAGCGGCCTTATCCAGCCCCGCCGCACCCGGGGGTGACCGCCTCAGGGGTGGGCGGCGACAGAGCCTCCAGCCGGATGGCTTGGCGTAACCGCCAGGGCCATCACGCGGGTCGGTCCATCCAGCGTCGCTTCCGCGGTCTTCTGACCGGACAAGCCGATCGCCATCGCCCCGCCGACCAGGCCGGCAAAAACCACCCCGACAATCGCCAGGGACGCACGAACCGCCTTTCTCTCCTCGGCGGTGAGTTCGCTCGTGTTGGCAAGAGGACGGGAAACCTTATCGTGCATTGTCATGACCAGTCTCCTGCTTTGAAGGCCGGATCGGCCCTCTGAAAGCAGGCTAGCCAAAGAATGCCGCAACTTCTGTGAGCTACTTCACGCCGATCGCAGATAGGCGTCTCAGGCCGAGACCGTCGTCCGCCGCGTCCTGTCGGCCGCGGCGCGGGCGCTGTCGGTCACGCTGAACATCTCCAGCACATCCACATCGTCATCCGCCACCGGCGCCAGCGCCGTATCCATATAGGCGCGGGAATTCGGGTCGCGCTTGATGGACCGCCGCACCCGCGCCATCCGCCAGATCATGCCGGCGATCCGGATATGCTTGCTGACGATCTCGGCGGCGTATTTGGGATAGAACAGCAGCGGGTTCTCGATCGGATACCCGGGCCTGCGGTCCGTGCGCACCTTGCGCCGCAGATACCCACCCTCCAGCGGATGGATATGCTCCAGCTTCACGCAACCATAGAACCACAGCAGCAGGAACATCATCTTGCCGGGGCTGATCCGGGTCGCGGCCGCACGGCGCATGATGGTTTCCATGTGCTCGGGCGTGTAATAGGTTTCCCACGCCAACCGGTAGGCGTGCTCCCACTCCTCGTGCGACATCATCGCATGCCCGGTGCAGACATGCTCCAGATCGTATTTGTTCATGTCGGGGTCCATCGCCACGCCCGACAGCAATAGTTTCTTGTGATCCTCCGATCCCGGCAGCGGCGTCAGGCAGAAGAACTCCAGCAGATCGAGCGGCAGCTCCCGCTGGATGATCTTGATGTCGCGGACGATGCTTTCCGGCGTATCGTTCGGAAACCCCAGGATATAGCCGGCATAGGTGAAGCACCCGACCGCCTTCCAGGCCAGCAGCATCTTGCGGTACTCGGCAATCCGGTTCTGCTTCTTCTTCGCCCCCACCAGGCTCTCGGGATTGATGTTTTCCAGCCCGATGAACACCCGGCGCACCCCGGCGCGGGCGGCCTTTTCGATGAAGTTGGGAATGCGGTGACACAGCGTATCCACCTGGATCACCAGGCTGAACGACATGCCCTCCTGCTCGCGCAGCGCGATCAGCCGGTCGAACAGCATTTCCCAGTTACGGTTGCGCGCCAAATTGTCGTCGGTGATAAAAAACCGTTCGATCCCCTGGGCGATGTTGCCGCGAACGATCGCCTCGATATCGTCGGGCGAGCGATAGCGGGACTTGCGTCCCTGCACGTTGATGATGGTGCAGAA
>CAINEA010000110.1 GCA_903847525.1 uncultured Acetobacteraceae bacterium
GGCAACCCTTCATGCTGGTTGCCCGACATAGATTCAGACAAAACGCGCCGAGGGAACCAACTTTTTCCCCCGACCTCTCGCTGCTAAACCGACCAAGTCCTCAGCGTTGAACAGCCCTGTGTGTAGTAGGGTGGTATCTCGCCGCGCACGAGCATGTATAGCGTCGTAATACGCTGCTGGCCATCAAGAAGAATGCGCACCGCGCCCTGCTTTTTATTGTACTTGTGCGGCCCCTTCAGTTCGGGTGGATTGGCCGTCTCCCATGTCAACATCGTGCCGGTTGGATATTCTTTGATGAGGGAATCGATAAGCTGCTTGGCGTCATCTCTCTTCCAGACGTATTCCCGCTGGAAGGCGGGCACGAACAGCTGGTGTTCGTCAATCTTCTCCAAAGCCGTCGTAATCTTCATCAAGCCCCCCTGCCCCGCCCGCGCGTGCCGTTTTTTTTGTTAGTCTAGTCAGACGAGCGACGGCTGCGGATCGTGCGCCTTGCCCTTGAAGGGGGCGACCTTGATCTCCCCTTCCCGCTTGCGAGCCTGGGCAATGTCAAAGCTGTTCTGCATCCGCATCAGCGTGTCCATCGAAACGCCGAAAGCCTTTTCGATCCGCAGCGCCATTTCAGACGAGAGGCGAGCACGCTCGTTCACCAGCGCTGACAGCGCCGGGCGCGTCACGCCCAACACTGTCGCCGCGTCCGTCACTGACAGGCCAAGGGCCTCGATGATCTCACTCTTCACAAACCCGCCGGGATGAGCGGGACTTTTCATACGAATGCCCTGAATCATGCTCATGACCACCTCCTAGTGGTAATCCTCGTAATCGAGGTCGATGATTTCGATCTGGTCCTGGTCAATGCGAAACGTGATGCGCCAGTTCTTCGTTACGAACAGGCTCCAGGTGCCTTTGCGGCTGCCGGTCAGCAAATGCGCCTTCCAGATTGGCACCGTGCGCAACTCGTCCTCTCGCTCCATATCCTGGAGAAAGGAAACGATGCGCCGGAGCTTTTCCACCACGGCGGCTTGCACTCCGGATGCGTCATCGTCCTCGATCAGGCGGCGCAAGCCTTTGTGAGTCACGTTCCTGATCTTCATATGGGAACATTGCTGGAAACCCGTATCCTGTCAAGTGACACACTACGACTGCAGCCGTATTATTCTGCCAAACGACCGTTTGCGTAGACGCCGTAACCGAGGCGGACCAGCTGCCCCTCGCGCGCGAGCCCGCGCAGCACCTGGTCCTCGTCGCCGAGATCGCGGAACTCGCACGCGTGGGGTTCGTCCCGGCAAAGGGGTACGTATCACGACATAGGGTTAACGGAGGGGTGTTTCGCAAACGAGGGAATGAGCGACAGGCCTTTTAAGGCCTGTTTCGAAGCTGAAATTCGCTTCATAAGCCATCTCAAAATCAAAATTTAGTAGACCTCATGCCGATTGGTTTTGGAACGGCGCGGTCCTGAATCTCACTTTTCGGGGGGGGAGACGATTCGGAGTTTCCTAAATATTTCGTAACTGCCCAGGTTCCCCGGGGGTGATCGGTTCGCGCCAGCAAGCGACGCGGGACCGGTGTTATCCTGGTACTGCGCAGAATCCATTTGACAGAGGGGTAGGTTCCAGATTCGAAGGAGTTGGTGGATCACGCTGCCCTCAGCCAGCTTTCGAAAGACGAACTCATCGCCCTGCTTCTGGCGCAAGGGGCGCGCATCGTCGCCCTGGAACGCCGCCTTGTCCTGAACAGCACCAATAGCGGCAAACCGCCATCCCGCGACGGTCTGAAGAAGCCTGTGCGCATCTCCAGCCTGCGAGAGAAGTCCGGCAAGAAGTCCGGCGGCCAGCCAGGCCATCCCGGTAAGACGATGTGCCAGACGGAAACCCCTGA
>CAINEA010000111.1 GCA_903847525.1 uncultured Acetobacteraceae bacterium
GCTGGTCACCGGAGCAGATTTCTGGCCGGCGCCAAAGAATGAAGGACGGGATGGCTGAACAATCTGGCGTGACGGTCTCGCACGAGGCGATCTACCGGGCGGTTTATGCCCTGCCGCGCGGCGAACTTCGTCGCGAGTTGATTGGCTGTCTGCGCCAGGGCAAGCCGCTACGGGGCCGTAAGCCGAAGGGCAGCGAGCGGCGCGGTAAGCTGTGCAACATGACCAATATCAAGGACCGGCCTGAGGAGATCGAAGGGCGTTTGGTGCCCGGCCATTGGGAAGGCGATCTGATCCTGGGCGCCGGCGGGGCCAGTGCGATTGGCACGCTGGTGGAACGCACCACCCGTTTCGTTGTTCTGGTGCATATGCCGACGCGCAAGGCTGACGTCGCCAGTTGCGCCTTTGCCGGTGCGCTGAACGCCATTCCGGCTCCCCTGCGCCAGACGCTGACCTACGACCAAGGCAAGGAAATGGCTGAGCACGAGCAACTGGCGGAGAAGACTGGCATGCGCATCTTCTTCGCCGATCCGCATTCACCTAGGCAGCGGCGATCAAACGAGAACACCAACGGGCTGCTACGCCAGTATTTCCCCAAAGGCACGTCCCTGGCGGGGTTCGATCAGGCTGATCTGGACGTGGTTGCAACCAGTCTCAACGACCGACTTCGAAAAACGCTTGGCTTTGCAACGCCGAGCGAGTAGTTTCAAAAACTGCTGGCCAACCTGGCCAGCTTGAACATGCTCTCGCCGGGGGGCGTTCGCTCCCAAACTTGAATCCGCCACTATTATTCTTCACGAATAAACCCCCGACCTACGTAAAGGAAATCTAATGGCTTCGGTTAAACATGTCTTCGCTCTGCCAGCTTTCTTCTTGGCGCTCTCCATTGCCAGCCCGAACGTCAGCCTCGCCAGCGATGCCGATTTTGTTCTGAAGAACCGTACCGGTTACCAGATCGATGAAGTGTATGTCAGCAAACATTCCAGCAAGAACTGGGGTTCGGATGTCATGGGAACCGGTGCCCTCGGAGAGGGCGAATACGTCAAGATTGTGTTCCCACATGGCAGTGGCGCCTGTCATTTTGATATTAAGGTAAAGTATCATGAAGACGATTCCACCGTTGAGTGGAGCGATGTGAATCTTTGCGAGTACGAGGCAATCAGCCTTTACTGGGATGCCAATAAGCAGGTAACCCGCGCGGTAGGCGAATAGCTAACCATCACTGGCGACGTAGGTTCGCCTCTCTGTCAAGAGAGGCGATCGTTCCGGCAAAGTTCGTCAGGCCACGTCCAGACACGGTATGCCATCCAATTCCTCTTCCGAGGCGCCGATGGTCGGTGTGTCTTCTCAGGTCCGCTAACCGCCTTGGGTCTCGCAGGTTCGGTCTCTTTTGGCATCCAGTACATCGCGCAAGGAATCTAAACAATGCCGCAAGCTGTATCCACGTGCTTTTCGAAATACGCCTCCTTCCATGGCCGCGCACCGCGATCCGAATTCTGGTGGTTCGCGCTGTTTTGCATCATTGTTGAGCTGCTACTGACTGGCTTCGTCTACGCGATCATGAATGATAATTTGATCGCGATTTTCCTACCCGGCCTTTTCGGTCTGGCGATCGCTCTGCCGGGCTTGTCGGTGATGATCCGGCGGTTTCACGACACCAACCGAAGCGGCTGGTGGTGGTTCATACAGCTTGTACCAGCGATCGGCGGCCTGTGGCTTCTTTACCTGATGATCATGCGTGGCACGCTGGGACCCAACCGTTTCGGCGCGTGACCACGCGAACCTCAGCCCAGCGTTATCCCTGATCAGCCCGCAGGTCACCTACGATTGTCGCCGGGCCACGCGAGCCTCCAATCCCAGGTTAAGCACTGCACAACGTCCTTTGTCCGATACCAGAAGGAAGCCGGTCTTCAAGGACATCGGCCAGGCGCGGGATGGCCGCCAGGTGCCGCTGCGGATGCTCTCCCTGCGGATCGCGGGAGTAGTAGAACACGGCTGCTGGCGGCGCCGGACCACCAAACGGCCGGTCGTCCCGAACATAGGTCCACAGACGGCCACCGACCGTCTTGGTTTTGTCCAGAACGAGCATCGTGGTGTCGTCGCCATGGATGCGTTCGCCTGCCAGCACATGGGTGCAAAACAGCGTGCAAAACTTTCCAGATTCTGGGTCAAGGTATCCATCTTGAACCTCAACTCCGGATCATCGGCACGGCGGCCGCCTTGGCTGGCGTCAGATCAACTCAACGCGGCTATCAGGGGCGTTCGAAATAGGGGCATTACCCCCAACCATGCGCGCACCCAATTTCAGGGCAGCATCCAAGCTACAAGCATCCGGGGCTGTGCTTGTCGTTGTACCGCATGGAACAAACACCATACAGGTCGAACAACCAAACTGGGTTGTGATCTCGTAGGCGTGCGCCTCCCTCACATATTCAACATTGGTCACCCAGCTTGGTAACGCAGCAGCCCAGTCTGGTCCTGAACGGTCAAAACCTTTCCACATAGTCTCCGTCCCCATTTTTGAGTGGCGAGTTCTTGAGAATATCATTCCCTATAGGCTCCGAATGGTTGGTGAACATCAACTGCGGGAGCGTTCCGCGCCGATGGGTTGCTGATTGCTTCCTTCTCGATGATAGTTGACAACAACGATGCAAATGTCAACCAGGAGCGGTTGCGCCTGGAACAGGTCTGCATTTAAATCACATAACGAAAGTCTATGTTTAGCTTAGGAATGTACGTTGGATCGGCCTCTATTGTATTTGTGGCATGGATATCCTTCCACCCCAGTCCTTGAACAGCTAGAACCCGAAAGAAGTTATTCTCTGTCATCCAAGGTCCATGGAGGTCATCGCCGAACGGTCCGGTAGAGTTATTTGAGAATCGGAACGGCTCTTGACCGAACGACGTGTTGATGACGGCGGCGCCATAGCATTGCGGCACTTGGGAACCCTCGACCAATTTAAAAGCCCGATAGCCCCCGAGCATCACCAGAGCCATAAATACCTCGAGATGGTGGGCTTCTGCGGAAATAAAGGGGGGACGGATGCCCGCGGAAAAGATCTCCTTCAACGCAACATGGTCATAACCTTCAATGTCGATTTTTACATAATACGGGGTTCCGAATTTTAAGATGATATCGGAAGCACGCTGCGAAGGAAGCATGACCTTGGTAAACTGATGCATGTCTCTCTCGGCCGGCCGAGGAAGCTGGCTCAGGGGATGGTTTATATTATGTAGGTAGAAAGGAACCATCTCCCCCGCACCGGAATCCGATACGACGCTGTTAACGATGATCAATGTTCCATCTCTGACCTGCTCTGCGAAGCGAGATCCCAGATGATCTGCCAACATGGGATTTGCCTCAACGGCAATAACCTGATCGGCCTTTTTCAGAAAGTAAACGATATCGTCTCCGTCATTGGCACCGAAGTCATAGATAATTTTCACAGTAC
>CAINEA010000112.1 GCA_903847525.1 uncultured Acetobacteraceae bacterium
ACCACCAGCAATCCGCCGGACGCCATCACGGCGTCATGCGCGCGGCCGACCTCGGCACGGATCTCGGCTTCCTTGGCCGCATGCAGGGTGGGATCGGCGATCGCGGCGAGCTCGGTCTTTACCCGCATCTCGACATTGCCGCCGAGTTTGATGTCGGTGCCGCGGCCGGCCATGTTGGTGGCGATGGTGATCGCGCCCGGCGCGCCGGCCTGGGAGACGATGGTGGCCTCCTGCTCGTGGAAGCGGGCGATCAGCACCGCGTGCGGCACCTTCTTCTTCTTCAGCAGGTCGCTGATGATCTCGCTTTTCTCGATGCTCGTGGTGCCGACCAGCACCGGCTGGCCACGCTCGCGCGCCTCGGCGATCAGTCCGGCCACCGCCTCGTATTTTTCCGCCGCCGAACGATAGACCTCGTCATCCTGGTCCTTGCGGGTGACCGGAACGTTTGTCGGCACTTCCACCACTTCGAGCTTGTAGATTTCGGCGAACTCGTCGGCTTCGGTCATCGCCGTGCCGGTCATGCCGGCGAGCTTCGGGTAAAGTCGGAAGTAATTCTGGTAGGTGATGGAGGCCAGGGTCTGGTTCTCGGCCTGGACGGTCACGCCTTCCTTGGCCTCCAGCGCCTGGTGCAGCCCATCCGAATAGCGGCGGCCTTCCATCATACGGCCTGTGAACTCGTCGATCAGGATCACCTTGTCGTCGCGCACGATATAGTCGACGTCGCGGGTGAACAGCGTGTGCGCCCGGAGCGATTGCTGCACGTGATGCACGACCGAGATGTTGAATATGTCGTAGAGGTTGCCCTCGGTGATGATGCCGGCGTCTTTCAGCATATCCTCGACCCGCTCCGAGCCGGGCTCGGTCATGTTGGCCGTGCGCATCTTTTCGTCTTTGTCATACGTCGACGGATCGACGACCAGATCCCGCACCACCGCGTTCACACTGCGGTAAAGATCGGAACTGTCCTCGGCCGGGCCGGAGATGATCAAAGGCGTGCGCGCCTCGTCGATCAGGATGCTGTCCACCTCGTCGACGATGCCGAAGAAGAAGTCGCGCTGGACCATGTCCTCCAGCCGGTACTTCATATTGTCGCGCAGGTAGTCGAAGCCGAATTCGTTGTTGGTGCCGTAGGTGATGTCGGCGTTGTAGGCATCGCGACGCTGCTGGTCGTCCAGGCCGTGGACGATGATGCCCGTGGTGAGGCCAAGAAAGCCGTAGACCTGCCCCATCCATTCGGCGTCGCGGCGGGCCAGATAATCGTTGACGGTGACAACATGTACGCCCTTGCCGGCCAACGCGTTCAGGTAGACCGGCAGCGTGGCGACGAGGGTCTTGCCCTCGCCGGTCTTCATTTCCGCGATCTTCCCGTCATGCAGGACCATGCCGCCGACCATCTGCACATCGAAATGCCGCTGGCCCAGCGTACGGCTCGCGGCCTCGCGGACCACGGCGAAGGCCTCGGGCTGGATGTCGTCCAGCTTGGCGCCAGTGGCAAGCTTTTCACGAAATTCCACGGTTTTGGCACGCAATGCCTCATCCGACAGCGCCTTAATGGCGGGTTCAAGGGCATTGATCTGGGGTACCCGGCGCTGGTAGGACTTGAGCGACCGGTCGTTTGCGGTGCCGAAGATGGCGCGGGCGATGTTAGCGAACATGCGAACCTTTATATATGGCCGCCCGGTCCCATGCCGCCCGGTTGGCCGCCCCGTTGGCCGGTCGTCCGGCAGCACCGTTTCGGTGCGAACCAGGTTAGACCGGGCCGGGATAGACCGGGCTGGGATAGACCGGGCTGGGATAGACCGGGCTGGGATAGACCGGACGAGGGTAGGCGAGACAAAACCCCATTCAGATAGGACCCGAGGCCCCCGGGGTCAACGATCCGCCGCGCAGAGATGGCGCGCGCACGATCGCTTCAGCGGTTTTCCTCGAGCCTGGTTTGCGAAAGTCTGGCCTGCTTGAGTCTGGCTTTGTTTAGTATAGGGCTTTCCTTAAGTCTTTTGTCGGGCCGGGGATATACCGGAGCCGTAGGCGTCAGGTTACAAGACCGTGGCATCCTTGTGGCTAAGAAGGGCTTGCGGCATGATCCGGCTACTTAGAATCAGGGGTTAATATGTTGCGTTTCGACTGGGTCTCGGCCCGTGCCTTGACCAAGCTGGCTTTCTCCGGCCTTACCCTGGCGGCTTCGCTGGGCTGTGCCAGCGCGCTGTCGCCGGTCATGGCGCAGGTCGCACCGCCTGCCACGCCCGCGCCAGCCCCTATTGCACCAGCCAGCCCAGCCCCGGCCGCCGCTGCACCTGCCGCAACCCCGGCAGATCCGATCATCGCCAAGGTGAACGATCACATCATCCGCCAGAGCGATGTCCGGGCGGCCGCCGAGACGCTGCCCGAAAATGCCCGCGGCATGCCGGCCCAGGTGCTGCTGCCGATGCTGCTCGATCAGGTGATCGACGGCCAGGCGCTGCTGATCCAGGCTCGCAAGACCGGCCTGGACAAGGACCCGGTCGTCAGCCGGCAGATGACCGAAGCCTCCGATCGGGCGCTGCAATCGGCGCTGATCGGCCGTGAAGTCGGCCCGGGTTTAAGCGAGGCGGCGATCCGCGCTCGCTACGACCGCGACATCGCCGGCAAGCCCGGCGAGGAAGAGGTGCATGCCCGCCACATCCTGGTCGCCGATGAGGCGGAGGCGAAGAAGATCATCGCCGAACTGAAGAAGGGCGGCGATTTCGCGGCGCTGGCGAAGAAATACAGCACCGATCCGGGCGGCGCCCAGGGCGGCGACCTCGGCTTCTTCCGCAAAGAGGAAATGGTGCCGGAATTCGCCGAAGCCGCCTTCGCCATGAAGCCCGGTGAGATCTCCTCGGCGCCGGTGCACACCCAGTTCGGCTGGCATGTGATCAAGCTGGAGGAACGCCGCACTGCGCCGCCGCCGAGCTTCGAGCAAAGCCATGACCAGCTGCGACAGAAGCTGATCCAGGAAGGCGTGCAGGGCGTCATCGCCAAGGCCCGTGCCGACGTGAAGATCGAGCGGTTCAACATGGATGGCTCGGTGCCGAAGGCGACCGACACCGCCGTGCCGCCAGCCGCCCCCCCGACGGCGGCCCCGACAGCGGCCCCCGCCCCCGCGAAGCCGGCCGCTCCGAAGTAGCCAGACCAAGAAGCAACGCCGCATGGTTTTCTTCGGAAAATCATGCGGCGAACCGATCACAGGAAGAAACCCATGGCGACCCCCGTCTCCCCGCTTGCCGTCGCGCTGCCCGACCTGCCCCCGCTTGCCGGGGTTCGTCTCGCGGCGGCCGCGGCCGGCATCCGCTACCAGGGCCGTACGGACGTGGTCATGATCGAACTGGCTCCCAGCACCACAGTGGCGGGGGTGTTCACCTCCAACAAATGCCCGGGCGCGCCGATCGACTGGTGCCGCACGGCGCTGAAGGGCGGCAAGGCGCGCGGTGTGGTGATCAACGCCGGCAATGCCAACGTGTTTACCGGCAAGGCCGGCGAGCAGGCCTGCGTCGCCACGGCACAGGCCGCCGCGAAGTTGTTGGACTGCCCGGCCAAGCAGGTGTTCCTGGCCTCCACCGGCGTGATCGGCGAGGTGCTGCCGCACCAGAAGCTGGTGGCCGCCCTGCCCGGCCTGCAGAAGAAGCTGGACGACGGCGCCTGGGAAGACGCCGCCCGCGGCATCATGACCACCGACACCTTTCCCAAAGGGGCCACCCGCACCGCCCAGATCGGGGAGACGACGGTCCGCATCAGCGGCATCGCCAAGGGCAGCGGCATGATCGCGCCGGACATGGCGACGATGCTGTGCTTCATCTTCACCGACGCCAAACTGCCGGCCGATGCGATGCAGACAATGCTGCG
The DNA here is from genome assembly GCA_903847525.1 of uncultured Acetobacteraceae bacterium. Classification (GTDB taxonomy): domain Bacteria; phylum Pseudomonadota; class Alphaproteobacteria; order Acetobacterales; family Acetobacteraceae; genus PALSA-911. The sequence continues at coordinate 3,862 of CAINEA010000112.1, forward strand.
CAAGGGCACCGATCGCAGCTTCAACTGCACCACGGTGGATAGTGACACCTCCACCTCCGACACCGTGCTGTTGTTCGCCACCGGCCAGGCCAAGCATCCGCGCATCCCCTCGGGCGACGGCAACAACGCGCGCAACCGGATGCTCAAGGATTTCGCCCGGGCGCTGGACGAGGTTCTGCTGGACCTCGCGCTGCAGGTGATCCGCGACGGCGAGGGCGCGCAGAAGCTGGTGCGGATCGATGTGTCCGGCGCGGTAACCGCGAAATCGGCCAAACGGGTCGCCATGGCCGTCGCCAACTCGCCGCTGGTGAAAACCGCCATCGCCGGCGAGGACGCCAATTGGGGTCGTATCGTGATGGCGGTCGGCAAGGCCGGCGAGCCGGCGGACCGCGACAAGCTCTCGGTCGGCGTCGGCGGCACCTGGATGGCGCGGGACGGCGGCGTGGTTCCGGGCTACGACGAGACCCCGGTGGTCGCACATATGAAGGGCAAGGAAGTGGAGATCGCCATCGATCTCGGCCTTGGCCGCGGCAAGGCGACCGCCTGGACCTGCGACCTGACGCATGGCTACATCGACATCAACGGCAGCTATCGTAGCTGATGCCATCATGACGCCGCCGGCAAAGGCGCGCTCTCCCCGCACGCAATCTCGTTCCCGGCCCCGCAAAACCGCCGCGCCGGAGCTTGCCGAGGCACCTCGCCCCGGCTACGCCCCGATCGCGACCGAGCGCCTGAGCCTGCGCGCCTTCACGCCGGAAGACGCGACCGCCCTGCATCGCCTGATTAATGACTGGCAGGTAACGCGCAACCTCGCCGTGGTGCCGTTCCCCTATCCGCGCGATCTCGCCGATACCTGGATCGCCTCCACCCTCCGCCAGATCGACGCCGGCACCGCCTATCACCTCGCCATCACCGGCAAGGAGGGCGACGAGGAATTGATTATCGGCGCGATCGGCCTGCGCATCGACCCCAAAACCCGTCATGGCCAACTCGGCTATTGGGTCGGCACGCGCTACTGGGGGCACGGTGTGGGCACGGAGGCGGCGACCCGCTTCGTGCGCTGGGCCTTTTCCAACCTCGACATCGAGGCGATCGATGCGAACGTGTTTACCGACAACCCCGCGTCCATGGCCGTACTGCGCCGGATCGGGTTTCGCGAAATCGGCGAGGGGCTGGAGATGTCCGTCGCCCGGGGCGGCGAGGAAAAGGTGCTGCGCTTCCAAGCCACGCGGGAGGATATTTTCGGCCGCACAATCGTGCCGCCCGATGCCGACGCCCCGATCTACCCGGAGGGAAAGAAGCCGATGCCGCTATTGCTGGTGGCCGCCTGCGCGCTGATCGACACTGATAACCGCGTCCTGTTGGCCCGCCGCCCCGAAGGCAAGAAGATGGCCGGGCTGTGGGAGTTCCCGGGCGGGAAGCTCGACCCCGGCGAAACCCCGGAAGCCGCACTGATCCGCGAGTTGAAGGAAGAACTCGGCATCGACGTCTCTGCCGCCTGCCTCGCCCCGTTCGCCTTCGCCTCCCACGCCTATGAGGGGTTTCACCTGCTGATGCCGCTGTTCCTGTGCCGCCGCTGGCGCGGCAATCCGCAGGCGCGCGAGGGCCAGACCCTGGCCTGGGTCCGCCCGGAGAAACTCACCACCTATTCCATGCCGCCGGCGGACAAGCCCCTGATCCCGCTGCTGCGGGATTTCCTGTGACCGGCGACCCCGCCAGAGTAGACCGCCCGGAGGAGACCACCATGTCTGAGACAAATCCCACTTCCTGCCTGCTGGTGATCGGCAACGAAGTCCTCTCCGGCCGCACCCAGGACGCCAATATCCGTTTCCTGGCCATTCGGCTGGGGGAGATCGGCATCCCGTTGCGCGAGGTGCGGGTAATCCCGGACGTCGCCGAGACCATTATCGCCACGGTAAACGAGGTGCGGCAGAAGTTCGACCACGTCTTCACCACCGGCGGCATCGGACCGACGCATGACGACATCACCAGCGAGTGCATCGCCGCCGCCTTCGGCGTGCCGTGGGAGCCGCAGCCGGAGGCCTGGGCGCGCATGGAAGCGGCCTACCGGCCCGGTGAGTTCAATGCCGCACGCCAGCGCATGGCGATCATGCCGCGTGGCGTCAGCCTGATCGAGAACGCCATCTCCGTCGCGCCCGGCTTCAGCCTGGAGAACGTGCACGTGATGGCCGGCGTGCCGCGGATCATGCAGTCGATGTTCGATACCCTGGCCCCGACCCTGAAGGGCGGCAAGCCGATCATTTCCCGCGCGGTACATGCGCTCGGCCTCGCCGAGGGGCTGATCGCCCAGGGACTGACGGACGTGCAGAACCACTACCCGCATCTGGACCTCGGCAGTTACCCGTACTACCGGCCCACCGGCAACGGCGTGACGATCGTGGCCAAGGGCACCGAGGCGGCCGACGCCGAGACCGCCATCGCTGCTGTAACGAGGCTGATCGAGGACCTGGGCAAGACGCCGATCCAGGGCGAGCCGTCAGAGGGATGATCCCAGGCTGAGGGCGTCCCTTCCGGTCATGAGTGACAGAAATCGAAAATCGTCATATCATCACCGCCATGAGCCAGAGCGTTGTCCACCCTGCCGCCGCATCGAAGGCGGAAGCCACCCGCGCCGCGATTGTCGATACGGCCGAGCGGCTGTTCCGTACGCTCGGCTACCAGAAGACCGCCGTCGCCGACATCGCGCGGGAGTTGCGGATGTCGCCGGCCAATGTCTACCGCTTCTTTCCCAGCAAGGCCGCCATCAACGAGGCGATCTGCACGCGCATCCTGGCCGGCCTGGAACATCTGGCCTGGAGCATCGCCCGTGGCCCCGGCACCCCGCGGGACCGGCTCCGCGCCCTGTTTCGCGCCCTGCAGGAACAGACCATCACGTTGTTTTTCCAAGAGAAAAAGATGCACGATATGGTCGGCGCGGCCATGCAGGAACATTGGCCGGTGATCGAGGCGCATGTCGATGCGATCGAGACCGCGATCCGTCACATCCTCATGGACGGCCAGGCCGAGGGCAGCTTCGCGCGCATCGACGCCAACCAGACCGCCAAGATCGTTCATACCGCGATCGTCGCCTTCATCCATCCACAGGTGGTGGAGCAATGCGCCGATGACGACGACCAGGCCGCGCTCGCGGATGCCATGGCCAGCTTCGTGCTGCGTGCCTTGCGGCCGCACCCGGATGATTGACGAATATCGATAATCGTCATAGTTTCTCGCAGCGACACCGCGTCCTGCTGGAGATCGACGATGCCCCGCTTTGTCCGCGACCATTTCAAGCCCACGCATGTCGTGCCGCTCGGCCTGCTGGCGGCGCTCGTGCTGCCGATGCTGCTCGGTGCCTGCCTGGAGCGGGCGCAGCCCAGCGTTGTCGATGTGCCGCGCCCGGTGCAGGTGATCCGCGTTCACCTGGCGCCGGCTACCGATACCCACGGCTATGCCGGGGTGATCCAGGCCCGCCGCGTCGCCGATATCGGCTTTCGTACCGGTGGCCGGATGATCGAGCGGGCCGTCGATCGGGGCGCCCGTGTCGTTGCCGGACAGGTTCTGGCGCGCCTCGACCCCGCCGATCTCGAATTGTCGCTGCAATCCGCGGCCGCGGATCTGGCCTCGGCCAAGGCTCAGCAGGTTCAGGCCGTGGCGGATGCCGAACGCTCCGCGTCGCTGTTGCGCCGGGGCGATGTGGCCGCCTCGGTCGACGATGCGCGCCAGGCCCTGGCCCGCACCACCCGCCAGCGCGTCGCATCTGCCGAGGCCGCGCTGCAATTGGCTCGTAACCGGCTGGACTATGCGGTGCTGCGCGCCCCACAGGATGGCGTGGTGATTGCCACGCTGGCCGATCCCGGCACGGTGATCGCCGAGGGCGCTCCGGTACTGCGCCTCGCTGATTCCGGCACCTTCGAGGCCGAGATCGCCCTGCCGGAATCCGCCCTGCCCGATCTCGCGGCCGCCCAGGCCAGTGTCGGCTTCTGGGCCCGGCCCGATATCCGGCTTGCCGCCCGGCTGCGGGAACTATCGCCCCAGGCGGACCCCCAGCTGCGCACCTATACGGCTCGCTTCGCGATCACCGATCCACCCGACTGGGTCGCGCTGGGCATGACCGCCACAGTCACGCTGTCCAGCAATGGGGGAGGCCTGCCTGTCGCCGATCTGCCATCGGCCGCGCTGACCGATCGCGGCGACGGTCCGATGGTATGGACCGTGGACGCACAAACCGGCCGGCTGAGTGCGCATCCGGTCAAGATTCAGGCCCTGCACGATACCACCGCCCGCGTTTCCGGACTGGAGGAGGGGGCGTTGGTCGTCAGCGTCGGCGTGCAGAAACTCGATCCGGCGCTGAAGGTCCGGGTCGCCGATATCCGTCCCGCCGGCGTCTGAGGGCGCACCGTGAACCTGTCTCTTTGGGCGGTCCGCCATCGGACCCTCGTGGGGTTCCTGATCGCGCTGCTGTTCGCGGCCGGGCTGTTTTCCTATCACCGGCTCGGCCGGGCGGAAGACCCGTCCTTCACCGTGAAAGTGATGGTGGTATCCGCCTTCTGGCCTGGCGCGACCGCGACCGAAACCCAGGACCAGGTCGCCGAGCGGATCGAGCGCAAACTGCAAGATGTGCCCCATCTGGACCGGCTGGACACGTTCTCCCGCCCCGGCGCCGCCTTCGTGTTCATGACCCTGCGCGACGACACGCCGCCCGCGGATGTGCCCGGTTTGTTTTATCAAGTTCGCAAAAAGCTGGACGATCTGCGCCCCGATCTGCCCACCGGCGTGCAGGTGGCCGCGAACGATGAATATGCCGATGTGTTCGGCGCCATGTTCGCGCTGACCGGCGCCGACAATGCCGAACTGGTGCGCCAGGCGGAACGCGTGCGTGACCGGCTGCTGCTGGTTCCGGGCGCGGAAAAGGTAGCAGTCTTCGGGGAAATCCCCCGCGCCATCCATGTTGCATTCAGCCATGCCCGCCTCGCCTCCCTGGGCGTGACGGTGCCGGACATCACCAATGCGCTTGCCCGGCAGAACGCGGTCAGCGCGGCCGGGATCGTGGAGACCACGCATACGCGGGTACCGTTGCGCGTGGACGGCGCACTGGACGGGCTGGCCGCCGTCGCCGACACACCGGTGGGCAAGAAGGGCCAGACCGTGCGCCTCGGTGATATCGCCACGATTTCCCGCGGCTATGCCGACCCGGCCAGCTACGCCATCCGCCATGACGGCAAGGGCGCGGTGGTGCTCGCCGTTTCCATGGCCAAGGGCACGAATGGGCTGAAGTTCGGGGAAAAGCTGCGCGCCGAGGCGGACAAGGTGCGCGCCGATCTGCCCTCGGGCATCGAGATGACGCAGATCGCCGATCAGTCCCAGGCGATCGAGGAGGCGGTCAGTGAATTCCTGCTAAAATTCGGCGTCGCCCTGGTTGTGGTGCTCGGCGTGTCGTTCCTGTCGCTGGGCTTTCGCAGCGGCATCATCGTCGCCCTGTCCGTGCCCCTGACATTGGCCATGGTGTTCGTGGTGCTCGACCAGATGGGCATCGAACTGCAGCGGATCTCGCTCGGCGCGCTGATCCTGGCCCTGGGTCTGTTGGTGGACGACGCGATCATCGCGATCGAGACGATGGTGGTGAAGCTGGACGAAGGATGGGACCGCATGCGCGCGGCGACCTTCGCCTGGACCTCCACCGCCTTCCCGATGCTGTCCGGCACATTGGTGACTATCGCCGCCTTCCTGCCGGTGGGCATCGCACGCTCCACCACCGGGGAATATGCCGGCGGGATCTTCTGGGTGGTCGGGCTGGCGCTGCTGGCAAGCTGGATCGTCGCGGTGGTGTTCACCCCCTATCTCGGCGTGCTGCTGCTGCCGCAGCCGAAGCACGTCACGTCGCATGAAGCAATCTACACGACGCGCGGCTACGGCCTGCTGCGCCGGGTGCTGCTTTGGTCCGTTCGCCGCCGCGGACTGGTTGTCGCTGGTACTCTGGTCCTGTTCCTGGCCTCTGTCGGCGCCATGAGCCAGGTGCGGCAGCAATTCTTTCCCAACTCCGCCCGGCCGGAACTGATCGTGGATGTGACCCTGCGCCAGGGCGCCTCGTTCGCCGCCACCGACGCGGCGGTGGCCAAGTTGGAAAAGCTGATCGGCCAGGACCCGGACATTCGCTTCACCACCACCTATATCGGCGCCGGCCCGCCGCGCTTCTTCCTGGCCTTCAACCCGGCGCTGCCGAATGATTCGATCGCCACGCTGATCGTGATGACCCGCGATCCCGAGGCGCGCGAGCGGGTGCGCACCCGGCTGCTGGCGTTGGCAGCCGCCGAGGCGGTGCCGGAAGCCCGTATCCGGGTCAGCCGGCTGGAGCTTGGGCCGCCGGTCGGCTTTCCCGTCAATTTCCGTGTCATCGGCCCGGACGTGAATGAAGTGCGCCATATCGCCGATCAGGTGCTGGCGGCGATGCGGGAAACCCCCGGCACCCGCGACGCGCAGCTGTCATGGGGGGATCGCGCCCCCTCGATGCGCCTGGCGCTGGATCTGGCACGCATCCGCCAGCTCGGCGCCGCGCCCGCCGATATCGCCGCCAATTTGCAAACCCTGCTGTCCGGCACCACCGCGACGCGCATCCGCGACCGTACCAAACTCGTGGACGTGGTGCTGCGCGCGGAAGAACGGCTGGACCTCGATCGCCTGCCCGATCTGTCGGTACAGACCGATGCGGGCCCCGTACGGCTCAGCCAGATCGCCCGCCTGACGCCGCAGACCGAGGAACCGATCCTTTGGCGACGCAACCGGGAATCGTTCCTAACGGTTCAGGCGGACGCGCAGGACGGGCTGCAGGCGCCGGACGTCACCGCCGCGGTGCTGGCGCGGCTGGCACCGATCCATGCAAGCCTGCCGCCGGGCTATCGGATCGAAACCGGCGGTGCCGCCGAGGAAGCCGCGAAAGCCAACGTCGCCCTGGGCGCGGTCGCACCGCTGATGATCGGCGCGATCCTGCTGCTGCTGATGGTGCAACTGCAAAGCCTGTCGCAAGTGGCGCTGGTGCTCGCCACGGCGCCGCTTGGCCTGATCGGCGCCGCCGCCGCGCTGCTGGTCGCGGATGCGCCGTTCGGCTTCGTCGCCCTGCTCGGCGTCATCGCGCTGGGCGGCATGATCATGCGCAATACGCTGATCCTGGTGGACCAGGTGCGCCAGGACCGCGAGGCGGGGCTGGATATCCAGACAGCGATCGTCGAGTCGACCGTCCGGCGCTCGCGCCCGGTGGTGCTGACGGCGTTGGCTGCGGTGCTGGCCTTTGTCCCGTTATCTTTCAACGTGTTCTGGGGACCGATGGCAATTGCGATGATCGGCGGCCTGCTGGGGGCCACCGGCCTGACCCTGGTGTTCCTGCCGGCCTTGTCCGCAATGGTGATGCGCGCGCCGCGCCGGCCAAAGCCCGCTCCCGCCAAGGCTACGCTGCTGGCTCATTCGTGATTGGAGCCGGCGTGAACTGTGCGAGCCGGACGGCCATGTGGCCTCGGCTGGGGCGCAGGCTGGGCATCACCAGCACGCAATTGTCGTATGGCGTGCGGACCTCCATCGCGCCGTCCAGCGCGATGATCGTGTTTCGCTTCGCGATCACATCGCCGCCACGATAGGCCTGCATGAAGGTAAAATTGGCCGTGTTGGCGGTTACGGCATCGGTAACGGTGGCGAAGCGGAGCGGTTCGCGATCAACGGCCGCCGGATCTGGCGCCAGCATGCCCGCGTAACGCAGCACGCCGGCGACGCTGGCTTGCGCCACGTCGACGGCTTCCGGCTCCCAGTGCTGTCCGGCTTCAACGAGGTTGGCGGCGGCGCGGGCGCCAGGGTCGCAGAAGCGAGGATAGTCGATGATCCTCCGTCCATTGGCGTGGCCGTGATCAGCGACCACCAGCGGCGGAGCCCCGATGGCAGCCGCCAGGCTACGGCCCCGCTCCGTCACGCCGCAAAGCGTCAAAGCGTCGGACGGCCAGAGCATGGAATGCAGGTCCAGCAGAATGTCGATCGTATCGATCACCGGGCGGATCAGGCGTGCGCGATCCAATTCCTCCGAATGCCTGGAGCTGTCCAGGACGGACGGATCCCACACCCGGTTGATGTCCTCGTCCACGAAGCGAGACAGGGTGGGATGCTGGGGATCGAACCGCTCGAAGGCGGCCAGATTGACGAAGCCGATGGTGAGCCTGCCCCGCAATGGCATGAAGCGCTGGCGCAGCAACCGGTCCAGCACAACCGCGCCGGAATATTCGTTGCCGTGGGTCAGGGCGAGCAGCCCGACATGCGGCCCAGGCGCCGCAGCGCGTAAAGTGGTGAAGCCGGGAACCCCGGTATTGCCCTCGCGCCATGCATCGATGTCCGGCGGGCCTACCCGCACGTCGAAATGCGGCAACGGCGGCTGCGGCACCGCCTGGGTCATACGCGCAGGCTCACGCTTGCCGCCGGGCGAATGGCTCCGTGGGGGCGCATCTGTGCGCGGCGAGCATGACCGTCGGGTTCGAAGTCACCATGGCCGCAGTCTATACGGGTCTGGGCTTGCGGCAACCGCGGGGCGAAGTCAGACCGCGCGGCCAATCCAGCCCGGCTGATTGAGTAGCAGATTGTATAATCGACGGTAGGGTTTGGCTGCCGCTACGCTATAAGCGTGCGCCATCGGGTCACGGCCGAGCCGATCGAGCCGGTGAAGCCATGGGTCGATGGTTCGGCTAACTGAGGTTAATCTGGGAGACTGAGATGCGCGTTGATTGGACGGGTTGCCGTGCGGCCACCTTGGCGGTGATCGTTGCCCTGGGGATAACGGCCGCCGGATCCATCACGGGACAGCCGGCGCTGGCGCAGAAACTGGCGATCGGCGTTGCGGCACCGGTGACCAGCATCGATCCGCACTACCACACCCTGTCGCCGAACCAGTCGATGGCGTCGCAGATCTTCAATCGCCTCGTCGATATGGACCCCACCGCGCATCCCGTTCCGTCGCTGGCCGAAAGCTGGAAGCTGGTCGACGACCACACCTGGGAATTCAAGTTGCGGTCCGCGAAATTCCACGACGGCAGCGACTTCACCGCCGAAGACGTGGCCTTCACCCTGGCCCGCGTGCCGCGCGTATTGAACAGCCCCGGTTCGTATTCGATCTACACGAAGGCGGTGACCGGGGTCCAAATCGTCGACCCCCATACCATCCGGCTCAGTACAGCTGGGGTGTACCCGCTGTTGCCGATCGATCTGACCCAGGTCGCCATCATCAGCCACGGAATCGGGCCAGACCCGAAGACCGAGGATTTCAATTCCGGCAAGAACGCCATCGGCACCGGGCCATTCAAACTCGTCGCCTTCAAGCCGGGCGACCGTACCGAGCTTAAGCGCAACGATAGCTATTGGGGGCCCAAGCCGGCCTGGTCGGATGTCGACTACCGCGTCATCAGCAACGACGCCGCGCGCACCGCCGCCCTGCTGTCCGGCGACGTCGATTTCATCGACGCGGTCCCCACCAGCGACCTCGGCAAGCTGCGCACCAATCCCAAGGTGACCATCGCCGACATCGTCAGCCTGCGGTTGATCTTCCTTTGGCTCGATCACCAGCACGCGGACGGCTTGGCCGACGTGTCGGGACCGAACGGCGAAAAGCTCGATCGTAATCCGCTGCGGGACCTGCGCGTTCGCCGCGCCCTGTCGATGGCGATCAACCGCCCGGCGATTACCGAGCGGGTGATGGAGGATACGGCGATCCCGTCGGGCCAGTTCCTGCCGCATGGCAGCTACAGCTATGTGCCCGATCTGGCGGCACCGCGGTTCGATGCGGCCAAGGCCAAGGAATTGCTGGCGGCGGCCGGGTACCCCAACGGCTTTCGCATCACCCTGCATGGCCCGAACGACCGCTATGTGAACGACGCCAAGATCATCCAGGCCGTCGGGCAGATGTGGACGCGGATCGGCGTGCAGACCACCGTGGAGGCGCAGCCATGGACCAGCTATATCGGCCGCGCCGGCAAGCAGGAGTTCGGCGCCTTCCTGCTGGGTTGGGGCACCAGCACCGGAGAGGCATCCAACCCGCTGCGGGCGTTGATCGCGACCTATAACGCCCAAAAAGGCCTCGGCACGGTCAATCGCGGGCGCTATTCGAATCCGGCGGTGGACAGCGTGATCGAACAGGCGGTGGTTACCGCCGATGACAAGGCGCGGGAGAAATTGCTGCAGCAGGCGACACGGATGGCGATGGAGGATGTCGCGATCGTTCCGCTGCATCAGCAGAAGAATATCTGGGCGATGCGCAAGGGCCTGACCTATGCCGCCCGCGCCGATGAGGAAAACCGTGTGTTCGACATCAAGCCGGTGAAGTAGCGGGAAATCCGCGCATGACCACCTGGCTGCTGCGACGCCTGATCCAGGCCCTGTTCGTCGTGCTGGCGATGACGGTGATCGTGTTCCTCGGTGTCAATGTCATCGGCAACCCAATCGACATCCTGATATCGCCAGACGCGGACCAGGCGGAGCGGGCGCGCGCCATTGCCGCCCTCGGGCTCGACAAGCCGCTATGGCAGCAATACCTGATTTTCCTGCGGGGTGCGCTGCTCGGCGACCTCGGTCGTAGTTTCGTCTTCAACGAACCCGCCCTGCAACTGATCGCCGGGCGGATGCCGGCGACTATGGAGCTGGCGGTGACCGCCGTGCTGCTGTCGGTCTTCGTCGGCATTCCGCTGGGACTTTATGCCGGGTTGCATCCGGACGGCATCGTCGGGCGCGCGACGATGGCCGGCTCGATCCTCGGCTTCTCGCTGCCGAGTTTCTGGGTCGGGCTGATGCTGATCATGGTATTTGCGGTGCAACTCGGCTGGCTGCCCAGCACGGGGCGTGGCCAGACGGCGGAACTGTTCGGCATCCAATGGTCGTTCCTGACACGCGACGGGCTGGCGCATATGGCGATGCCGGCCTTCAACCTTGCGCTCGGTTCCATCGCGCTCGTGCTGCGGCTGACGCGCGCGGGGGTGCGGGAGAATTTGCCGATGGACTATGTGAAGTTCGCCCGCGCCAAGGGGCTGTCCCCCAACCGGGTCGTGTTCGTGCATGTGATGAAGAACATCCTGATCCCCGTGGTGACGGTGCTGGGGCTGCAGTTCGGCGGCCTGATCGCATTTTCCGTGGTGACCGAAAGCGTGTTCGCGTGGCCGGGGATGGGCAAGCTGATCATCGACAGCATCAACGTGCTCGACCGTCCGGTGATCGTCGCCTACCTGATGATGATCGTTTTCCTGTTCGTCTTCATCAACCTGCTGGTGGACCTGCTTTACACCGTGCTCGATCCGCGCGTCCGGTTGGATAGCAGCCAATGAGCGATGCCGTGTTGCTGACCAGGGAAGAAACCCCGTTCCGCCGTTTCGCGCGCGAGTTCACGGAATCGAAACTGGCCTTGCTTGGCCTGGTGGTCGTCGTCCTGATCGCCCTGCTGGCGCTGTTCGCTTCCTGGATCGCACCGCAGAATCCGTACGACCTCGCGCAGCTCGACATCATGGACGGGCGGCTGCCGCCCGGTTCGAAGTCCGCCGCAGGCTACACCTATCTGCTCGGCACCGACGACCAGGGCCGGGACATGTTCTCCGGCATGCTCTACGGTTTGCGGATCAGCCTCGCGGTCGGGGTCGGGTCCGCCATATTCGCGGCTTGCGTCGGCACCACCCTCGGGTTGCTGGCGGCATTCTTTGGGCGCCGGGTCGACGCAATCATCATGCGCATCGTCGATCTGCAA
>CAINEA010000113.1 GCA_903847525.1 uncultured Acetobacteraceae bacterium
ATTCACCCGCAGCAGCTTGCGCCCGATCGTCTCCGGCGGATCGTCCGGCAGAAAATGCACGCCTGCGACCATCGCATCGGCGGTGATCACAAGTTCGCGGCCAGGCGGCGGCGCAAACACCGCCACGTCGTCGCGCAGATCGCGAGCACCGTCCCCCGCCAACGGCCGGAAATGCCGCGCGATCAGGTCAAATTCCCGTACAACCGGCAACTTCTCGTTTAGGGTCACCCAAAATCCCCAGGAATTCGGCAGACATCCAGCGTGTGCCTTGCGGGTCTATTCGATCGAGCTAGATCCATCCGCTCGTGAGTGCGCCCCGTATCCTGCCAGGATATCCGGCCGGCGTACCGCCCGACCTGAACGGGCGCACGGCAAACCACTCCTGACGCAACTGGTCAGGTCAGTTTTTCTGCCTCGGCTGGAACATCCGCAGGGAAATCCCCCGGCCGCAGCAAACGCGCCAGACGGTTCAGCACCCCGTTCGCCATGCGCGGTTCCTCGCCCGAGAAAAACCCGTGGGCGACATCGAGGTATTCGTTGATCACCACCTTGCCCGGCGGACCGTCCGACATTGCCAGTTCCGCGGCGCCTGCCCGCAGCAGCGCCCGCAGCACCGGGTCCAGCCGGTCCAGTGGCCAATCGGCCGGCAGGGTCTCGGCGATCATGCGGTCGATCGTCTCCTGCCCGGTGACGGCGGCGCGGACGATACGGGCGAATAGCGGCACCAGGGCGTCCGGCACCCTGCCGTCCTCGAACCCGCCCAGTGGCGCGCCGTCGGGCCCGGGCAGATCGCCCAGGCGATGGCGCACGAACTGGTCGATCACCGTTTCGGGGTTGTCGCCGTTCTGCTCGCTCTGAAACAGTGCCTGCACCGCAGCTAGGCGCGATGCCGTGCGCGAGCGGCCCCCCGGCTTGCCCTTGCCCGACCGGGTCATTGGGCTGGCCGCATCATGCGGCACCAAACCGTCGCGCGGCGTTGACCTGCATCAGCGCGGCGGCGGCAGCTTCCGCGCCCTTGTTGAAGCCATCCAGGCTGGACCGCGCAACCGCCTGGTCGATGCTGTCCACGGTCAGCAAGCCGGTGCCGACGGCAATGCCGTATTGCAGCGCCAGGTTCATCATGCCGTGCATCGTGGCTTCACAGATGAAGTCATAATGATCGGTTTCACCCTTGATGATGCAGCCAAGTGCGACGAAGGCGTCGAACCGGGTCTGGCCGCGGAGCACGATACGGATTGCCTGCGGCAGTTCGAAGGCGCCGGCCACGTCCAGCAGTTCGAACGTCGCGCCGGCTTCCTTCAGAATGCGCTCGGCGCCGTCGCGCAGGCCGTCGACCACGTCGGGGTAATAGGGTGCCCGCACGATCAGCACATGCGGCGCGGCGCCCGCTACCACGGGCGCGGCCGGCAGTTCGGCGTCGGCGGTGCTCATTCGACGCCTCCCGCGTCGGTTTCGTTGCCCACTTCGGTTTCATTTATCGGGCGCTGATCCACGACGTTCAGGCCGTAGCCTTCCAGGCCGATGATCGTACGGCGCGTATTGGACAGCAGCACCATGTCGCGCACCCCGAGATCGAGCAGGATCTGCGCGCCGATGCCATAGTCGCGCAGCTCCCGCTGCGGCCGGTTGACCCCATCTAGCTTGGCCACGCGCTCCGACAATGCGGTCTTGCGCGGTTCGCGCAACAACACGACGGCGCCGCGGCCTTCCGCGGCGATGATGCTCATCGCCCGGTGCAGCGAAATCCAGTGCGGCCCGCCGGTCATGTCGTCCAGCAGATCCACCTGGTGCATGCGCACGGGGATCGGGCCCGGACCGTTCAGGTCACCCTTCAGCAACACCAGGTGCTCGGTATATTCCACGGTGTTGGCATAGACGATCAGCTTCCATTCGCCGCCGGCGGCATGGTGGATGGTACCTTCCTGCACCCGGCGCACCAGCATCTCGGTGCGGCGGCGATGGGCGATCAGGTCGGCGATGGTGCCGAGCTTCAGATTATGGTGCTGGGCGAAGGTCACCAGGTCCGGCAGCCGCGCCATGGTGCCGTCATCGTTCATGATCTCACAGATCACGCCCGACGGATTGAGTCCGGCCAGCCGGGCGATATCCACCGCCGCCTCGGTATGTCCCGCCCGGACCAGCGTGCCGCCTTCGCGCGCCATCAGCGGGAAGACATGGCCGGGGGTGACGATATCGTCGCGGTGGCCGTCCGGATTGATCGCCGCGGCCACGGTATGCGCCCGGTCGGCGGCGGAAATGCCGGTGGTGACCCCTTCCCGCGCCTCGATCGACACAGTGAACGCGGTCTGGTGGCGGGTGCCGTTGGACTGGCTCATCAGCGGCAGGCCGAGTTGCTCTACCCGCTGGCGCGTCATCGCGAGGCAGATCAGGCCGCGGGCATGCCGCGCCATGAAATTAATCGCATCGGGGGTGGCGAACTGGGCCGGCACAATCAGGTCGCCCTCGTTCTCCCGGTCCTCGTCATCGACCAGGATGAACATCCGGCCGTTGCGCGCCTCCTCGATCAGTTCCTCGGCACTGGCCAGGTACTGCGACAGGTTGGCCGACTGCACGGACTGCAACATAGATTTCGGCATTATTTGAACTCCGCCAGCCGCGCCACGTATCGGGCCAGCATGTCTATCTCGATATTGACGACGTCGCCCGGCTGCAAGCTGCCGAACCCGGTTACGGCGGTGGTATGCGGGATGATGTTCACCCCGAAACTGTCGTGGTCGGCATCATTCACGGTCAGGGACACACCGTCGATGGCGATCGAACCCTTGCGCGCGATATACCGAATAAGGTTCTCCGGTACACGGAAGCGCCAGCGGGTGGAACCGTTCTCCGGCGCCGCCGACAGCACCTCCGCCAGCCCATCGACATGACCGGACACAATATGCCCGCCCATCTCGTCGCCCAGCTTCAGCGAACGCTCCAGATTGACCCGGTTGCCCACCGTCCAGCGCCCGAGCTTGGTGTTCGCCAGCGTTTCCGCCGACACTTCAACCGCGAACCAATCCGTACCCAGCTCCACCACCGTCAGGCAACAGCCGGAACAGGCGATCGAGGCGCCCAGCGCGATCGAGTCCATATCCGGCCAATGTGCGCCGATCACCAGGCGCATGTCATGGCCTGCGCCGATGGGGATGATCTCACGAACCGTGCCAAGCGCGGTAACGATGCCAGTGAACATTCAGGCTGCTTTCTCGAATTCGGTAAGCATGTCAGGACCGAGACTTACCACGCGGCGACGCACGAAACGCGGCATCTCGGCCAAACGGCCAACGCCGAAACTCTGGGCCGCCGGCCAGCCATCGCCGCCCATCACGGCAGGCGCATGGAACCAGGCGATCCGGTCCACTAGATCGGCACGCAACAGCGAACCTGCAATCTGTCCACCGCCTTCGACCAGCAATCGTGTGATGCCGGCCTCGGCCAGGGCGCGCAGCCCATCGGCCAGATCGACCCCCGCATTGCCGGCGGCAACGTCGATCACGGTCACGCCGAGATCCGCCAGAGCCGCGCGGCGGTCGGCATCGGCACCGGGCCGCACCAGAAACCAGGTCGGCGAGTCTCCGGCCGTGCGGACCAACTTGCTGGTCAGCGGCGTGCGCAGATGGCTGTCCACGATCACCCGCACGATCGGCGTGGTACGATAGCCGGGAATGCGGCAGGTAAGCTCGGGATTATCCGCCAGAACCGTGCCCACACCCACCAGCACCGCATCCGCATGGCCGCGCATCACATGCGCCGCGCGCCGGGCGGCATCGCCGGTGATCCATTGGCTCTCCCCCGACCGGGTGGCGATCCTGCCATCCAGGGTTGAGGCCATCTTCAAGGTCACCAATGGGCGTTCCCGGTGCAGGCGGGCAAAGAATCCGGCCAGCCCATACTCTGCCTCCGCCCGCAGCACGCCTTCCGTCACCTCGATCCCGGCCGCGCGCAACCGCGCCACCCCTTGCCCGTTCACTCTCGGGTCCGGATCGTGCACAGCGATAACCACCCGGGCAACGCCGGCCTCGATCAGCGCGTCGGTGCAGGGCGGTGTACGTCCCCAATGGCAGCAGGGCTCCAGCGTCACATAGGCGGTGGCGCCACGCGCGGCCGGCCCGGCCAGTTCCAGCGCGGCACGCTCGGCATGCGGCCGCCCGCCCGGCGCGGTAACGGCGCGCGCCACCACGCGGCCGTCGCGAACGATCACGCAACCGACAGAGGGATTGGGCCAGGTGCCGCCAAGCCCGCGGCGAGCCAAAGCCAGCGCAGACCGCATATGTGCCGCATCCTCGACTGCGCGGACCGCATCGCCCATGGTTGGTTCAGCTACCCTCACCCAAAGCGCCAAGAAATGCTTCGAAGTCCTTGGCTTCGCGGAAATTACGGTACACGCTGGCGAAGCGCACATAGGCCACCGGATCGACCTCCTTCAGCGTCTCCATCACCAGTTCGCCGATCTGCTTGCTGGGGATGTCGTTCTCGCCGGTCGATTCCAGCTGCCGGACGATGCCGTTCACCACTCGCTCGATGCGCTCCTCCTGGATCGGCCGCTTGCGCAGCGCAATCCGGATCGATCGTGCCAGCTTGTCGCGGTCGAAAGGCACCCGGCGGTTATCGCTTTTAACCACGGTGAGCTCGCGCAGTTGCACCCGCTCGATCGTGGTGAAGCGCTGCCCGCAATTGCTGCAAAAGCGCCGCCGCCGAATGGCCGAGCTATCCTCGGTCGGACGGCTGTCCTTCACCTGCGTGTCTTCGTGGCCGCAAAAAGGACAGCGCATCGCCGCGGATTACCGGCCGGGATAGATCGGGAACCGCGCGCACATCGCGCGCACCCGTTCGCCGACCTCACGTTCGGCCGCCTCGTTGGATCCGTCGTTGGACCTTGCCAGGCCTTCCAGCACGTCATCGATCATCAGGCCGATCTCGCGGAACTCGGCAACGCCGAACCCGCGCGATGTGGCTGCCGGACTGCCCAGGCGCACACCGGAGGTGATCGCCGGCTTCTCCGGATCGGACGGGATAGCGTTCTTGTTGGCGGTGATGTGGGCGCGCTCCAGGCTCGCCTCGGTCGCCTTGCCGGTCACGCGCTTGGGCCGCAGGTCCACCAGCATCAGGTGGCTGTCTGTGCCGCCGCTAACGATGGCCAGGCCGCGCTCGATCAGCGTCTCCGCCAGCACCCGGGCGTTGTCCTGCACCGCCTTCTGATAGGTGCGGAATTCGGGGCGCAGCGCCTCCCCGAAGGCCGCGGCCTTGCCGGCGATCACGTGCATCAGCGGGCCGCCCTGCAGCCCGGGGAACACCGCCGAGTTGATCTTCTTGCCGATGTCGGCGTCGTTGGACAGGATCATGCCGCCGCGCGGGCCGCGCAGGGTCTTATGGGTCGTGGTCGTCACCACATGCGCGTGCGGCAGCGGGCTCGGAAACAAGCCGGCGGCCACGAGGCCGGCGAAATGCGCCATGTCGACCAGGAAATAGGCGCCAACTTCGTTGGCGACGCGGCGGATGCGCTCGAAATCGATGAAACGGGCGTAGGCCGAGCCGCCGGCGATGATCAGTTTGGGCTTTTCCGCCCGCGCCTTGGCTTCCAGTTCATCATAGTCCAGCAGGCCGTCGGACGCGCGAACGCCGTACTGCACCGCGTGAAACCATTTTCCGGACAGGTTCGGCGCGGCGCCGTGGGTCAGATGCCCGCCGGCATCGAGGCTCATGCCGAGGATGGTGTCGCCCGGCTTTACCAGCGCCAGGAATACCGCCTGGTTGGCCGAGGCGCCGCAATGCGGCTGCACATTGGCGAACTCGCAGGAGAATAATTGCTTGGCGCGGGAAATCGCGAGGTTCTCGGCGACATCGACATACACGCAGCCGCCGTAATAGCGCCGGCCCGGATACCCCTCGGCATATTTGTTGGTCAGCACGCTGCCCTGCGCCTCCAGCACCGCGTTGGAGACGATGTTCTCGCTGGCGATCAGCTCGATGCCATCCTGCTGGCGCACCAGTTCCGCGCCGATGGCGGCGGCAAGCTCCGGATCGGTCTCGGCCAGCGGCGCGCTGAAGAAGCGCCGCAGACTGCCGATCGGGCTGCCAATGGGAAGGTTCTCGTTCATCAGGTTGCCCCAAAACTGGTCATGTTGTGTTCGCCCGCCAAAGCGGGTGCGGCATTCAGCTTGGCGATGCGCCGGTCGTGGCGCCCGCCTTCATACGGCGTGGTCAGGAACACGTGCAGCGCGTCCAAGGCCACTTCCTCCCCGATCAGTCTTGCGCCGAACGCGATCACATTGGCGTCGTTATGCATCCGGGTCAGCCGGGCGCCGGTGATATCGTGGATCAGCGCGCAGCGGATGCCGGGAAAACGGTTGGCGGCGATCGACATGCCGATGCCCGTGCCGCAGACCAGCACACCGAAGCGCGCCTCGCCGGCGATCACCGCCTGGCAGACCCGTTGGGCGTAGTCCGGGTAATCGACGCTCTCGGCGCCGTTGGTGCCGAAATCACGTGCCATCAGGCGCGGACCAGAGTCCCCAAGGACCGGAAATCCGGGCCTAGGCTCTGGCCGGGACAAAGTCGCTGCCAGGCGGTCCTTCAGGCCATAGCCCGCGTGATCCGCGCCGAATGCGACGAAAGAGGAGAGTGTGTTCATGAACCTACATCCTCTAGCACGCGTGCGC
>CAINEA010000114.1 GCA_903847525.1 uncultured Acetobacteraceae bacterium
GGCTTCTTCCTGGGGAACTATCATCCGGCCATCGGTGGCGTTCACGTCACCGAAGGCTTTATCGAAACGGTTGTCCCGCTGGCGAAGGATTACTCCTGGGCCAACGAATTGGACCTCAATTTGGCCGTCCGTGAAACCGGCTACAGCTCGTCGGGCACGGCGACGACCTTCAAGATCGGCGCCACATACGACGCGCCCGGGATGCTTGAAGGACTCCGCATCCGTGCGAGCCGTTCGCGCGACATTCGTGCACCGTCCCTTGGCGATCTGTATTCCGGCGGCCGAGTGGGTCAGGGCGCCATCATCGACCCCTTCCACAACAATCAATCAGTCCCCAACATCTTGACGCCGACTCTCGGCAATTCGGCCTTGCGGCCTGAAGTGGCCAATCAGTCGGGCGCTGGCGTGGTGTATTCGCCGGACTGGTTCTCCGGCTTCAATGTGTCGCTGGATTTTTTCCGAATCGATATGAACCACGTGATCTCCTCTCTCAGCGCGCAAAACGAAGTGAATGCCTGTTACGCCGGCGTTCAGGCCTATTGCCCGTTCATCACGCGCGATGCGAGCGGCAATATTTCGCTCGTCACAGTCAAGGCGGCCAACACGGCATTCATGAAGGAAGCCGGGTTCGATCTGGAAAGCAGTTACACGAAGGATCTGGCCGATTTCGGGGGCGCATGGTCCGGCACCGTTACTCTGCGCGGGCTTGCCACCAATATATGGGAACAGACCAGCATCGATCCGCTGGGCAACATCTCGTATTCTTCCGGTTCGAACAGCGGCGGCGTTCCGCATTGGAGCTATAATCTGTCAGTTGGGTATGACGCCGGCCTCTATGCCGTGACATGGACGGGACGGGGTATCGGTTCGGGCGTGCGGAACAGACTGTACACCCAGTGCACGTCCGGTTGCCCCAGTCTCACGGCGCCCCTCTTTACGATCAATGACAACACAATGCCGGCCGCGTTCTACATGGACTTTAATGCGACGCTCCGTCCGCAGTCCGAGGCCCTCAGTGGTATCGAACTGTTCCTGAGTATCGAGAATATCGCAAACAGCAACCCGGATAATTTCTTCGTGGGCAACAGCAATCCCTTATACGACAGACTCGGACGTCTTTTCCGGACCGGTATCCGCTTCAAAATGTGATCGGGGACCATGCCGGCAGGTTACAGGCCTGCCGGCATGTCACGGTACGCAGTTAATCGATTTTGGTTCGTAGATAATCGGAGGATCATCGTGAATACTTCGCGCGCTTCGCGTCTGACAAGGATCGCAACACTTGGCGTGTTGCTTGCGGGCCTATCGGCTCCAGCCTTCGCGTTTCAGGTCGAAGAGACCAGCATCGCGAGCATTCAGGCCGCGATCCAGGACGGCAGCACCACCTGCCAGCAAGTGGTGCAGGCGTATATCAACCGCGCCAAGGCCTACAACGGCATCTGCACGGCCCTGGTGACCGCCGACGGCAAGCCGGTGCCGAGCATGCTTGGTACGGTTCGCGCCGGATCGCCTTTGAAATTCCCCACTGAGACGGTCGCGGTGAGCAAACTCCTCCCGAACCTCGACAAGTATAAAGGAATACCGCTCGAATATGGACGGATGGAGCCGACGGCTTCCGATCCCAAGGTCGTGCAGCA
>CAINEA010000115.1 GCA_903847525.1 uncultured Acetobacteraceae bacterium
AGCGACACGGCCATCGGGCAAAGCAACAGGGCCAGGGCAAGCGCGGTCCGGACAGTTGGTAAACAGGGTCTCATTTTGGTCTCCATGACGGATCGACCGGATGCGCTGGCGGAAGGCCAGTCAGGCGGCGGATCACACCGGCGAACAAACCAGGGCGGGCGGTGGAGGTAACGAAAGAAGCCGAAGGAGATGGCGAAAAATCGCCGAAATTAGTCGGAATTATGATCCGGATCGCCCGAACTCCTTGCGGCCCGCCGTCGTCCCTGGGGCATGCCCATCAGATCTCAGCGGCTCCCGGTCCGGCGACGGAGCCGGCGGAAGGGGGCCGTGACCTTGCGCACAGCCTCCGCTCAGGCACTATGGTCCGCGGATATACCAATCGGTAAGAGCCGCCCGCCTGCGGTTCCACGCAACGAACGCATCGCAGGCACCGCCCTGCCGGAGAACACAATGGCTCACGACGGTCTGCGCTTTGGCATCTTCCTCGCCCCGTTCCACCGCGTCGGTGACAACCCGACACTGGCCCTGGCGCGCGATCTTGAACTGATCCAGTACCTCGATGACCTCGGCTACGACGAGGCCTGGATCGGCGAGCACCATTCCGCCGGCTGGGAAATCATCGCCTCCCCGGAAATCTTCATCGGCGTCGCGGCGGATCGCACCAAGCGGATCATGCTCGGCTCCGGCGTCACCAGCCTGCCGTATCACCACCCGCTGCTGGTCGCGCAGCGCTTCGTCCAGCTCGACCACATGACCCGCGGCCGCGCCATGCTCGGCTGCGGCCCCGGCGCCCTGGTGTCGGACGCCTACATGATGGGCATCGATGCCGAGCATCAGCGCCGCATGATGGACGAGTCGCTCGGCGCCATCATGCAGCTGCTCGCCGGCAAAGAGCCGGTGACCATGAAGACCGACTGGTTCGAGCTGAAGGAAGCCCGCCTGCACCTCGCCCCCTACACCAAGGGCGGCTTCCCGATCGCCGTCGCCAGCGCCACCACCCCGGCCGGGGTACTCACTGCCGGCAAGCACGGCGTCGGCCTGTTGTCCCTCGGCGCCGGCCTGCCCGGCGGGCCCGAGAAATTGGCCGAGCAGTGGAAGCTCGGAGAGGCCGAGGCGGCGAAATATGGCAAGACCATCAAGCGCGACGAGTGGCGCCTGGTCGTGAACATGCACGTGGCCGAGGACGACGAGCAGGCGGTGCGCGAGGTCCGCGTCGGCGAACGGCTCGAAACCCAGACCTATTTCAGCGAAACCCTCGGCCGTCCGCCGATGCGCAGCGAGAACCCCCTCGCCGAGGGCCTTGCCGCCGGCACCACGCTGGTCGGCTCGCCGGATACGGTCGCCGAGGGCATCGCCCGCATGGTCGCGCATACCGGCGGTGGCGCCGGCGCGGTGCTGTTTCGAGCCCATGAATGGGCCAATCGCGAGCAAACCCTGCGCAGCTTCGAACTGTTCGCCCGCTGGGTCATGCCGCGCTTCCAGGGCAGCCTGGACTGGCCGCTCGCCTCGCGAAACTGGGCCAGCGACAACCGCGGCGGCATCTTCGGCCCCAGCATGAACGCGCTCCGCAAGGCCTTCATCGACGCCGGCCAGGAAGTGCCCGACCACATGCGCCTGAAGCTGCATACCGGCAAAACACCGGCCTGAACGCGAAGGTTCGAGCCGTTCCGAGGGCGCCGCGGGTTTCCGACGGCGCCTTTTTTCGCGCGGTCTTGATCAGGAGCCGGCCGAATCGCGAAAATGCTGCTTTGCAGCAAGAATTTCCTTGCATGTACAGACATGCATGGGTAATGTGCGTTTACAGCATGACTCCGGACATTCCCGGGGCCGCCTGGCTTTTTCAGCGGATGATGCCTGTGTCCTCCACCATGTTCACCCTGACCGAAGCCATTCGACAGGTAGAGCAGGCCCTGGCCCAGGGCGAGCGGTTGACGCAGGCGGTCAATTGGGTCGCCCGCGACTATGGGATCGAGCCATCCCTGCTCACCCGAAGATGGGTCCAGTTCACCCCGATCGCCGATCCCCAGCCGGCTCCGGTCCTGAGTTCCGGCGAGTTCCAGGCCCGCTACGCCGGGAAATAAGCTCCTGGGCAAATAAGCTCCGAGGCAGATAAGCTCCGAGGCAGATAAGCTCCGGCGGCTCGGCTACATCCCGGCAAACAGCGCAGTCGACAGATACCGTTCCGCGAAGGAAGCGGCGATCCCCACGATCAGCTTGCCCTCATTTTCCGGCATGCGTGCCAACTCCAGCATCGCGTGCAGAACTGCGCCCGACGAAATTCCGATCGGCAAACCCTCTTCGGCCGCGCAGCGCCGCGCGGCGGCAAGCGAGTCTCGTTCGGTCACCCGGTAGATTTCGTCCAGCAGGTCCAGTTCCAGCACATCTGGCTTGAATCCGGCGCCAAGCCCCTGAATGGCGTGCGGCCCCGGCTCGTCTCCCGACAGTACCGCGCTCTCCATCGGTTCCACCCCGATCACCCGCAATCCGGGCTGGCGTGGCTTCAGCGCGCGCGCGATACCCGTCACCGTGCCGCCGGTACCCACGCCGCCCACCACGATATCCACCCGCCCGGCACTGTCGGACCAGATTTCCTCCGCGGTCGTCTTTTCATGGATCTCCGGGTTGGCCGGATTCTCGAATTGTCGCGCGACCCAGGCATCCGGAGTCTTGGCAACGATCGCATTGGCCCGCGCGATCGCCCCGGCCATCCCTTGCCGGGCCGGCGTCTGCTCCACCACCGCCCCCATCAGCCGCAGCATCTTGCGCCGTTCCACCGAAGCCCCATCCGGCATCACCACGATCAACTTGTAGCCCTTCGCCGCCGCAACGAATGCCAGCGCGATGCCCGTATTGCCGGAGGTCGGCTCCACCAGGGTCGTCACGCCCGGACGGATCGTGCCCGCGCGTTCCGCCGCCTCCACCATCGCCAGCCCGATACGGTCCTTCACCGACCCCAGCGGATTGAAGAACTCCAGCTTCAACGCCAGGTCGGCCTTCAGATGATCCGCGGCGATCAATCGCGGCAGGCGCACCAGCGGCGTCCCGCCGATGGTTTCCAGAATGCTGCCGTAGAGCCGTCCGGTCTTCGGCGGCAGGCGCGGTTTGGTCGTCGTTGCCATGCGTGCGTCTTTCCGGGTCAGATCGCGAAGCTGATCGGTTCGGCGGCTGGTCGGCGTAACCCGGCCGCGGCGGCCCGGCGCAGCAGATCGTCCAACGTCAGCGCCTGCAGCTTCGTGCGGGCGGCGTCATCCAACTCGGCGAACAGCGGATCCACCACCGCGTGCTGCAAACGCCCGCCCGGCCCGTGCCCGCCGTCCTCGTCCTCGGCCAGCGCCACGGCAATGATCTCCGACAGCCGGATGTCGCGCTGCGGCCGGCCGAGCCGGTATCCGCCCTTCGGTCCACGCAGACTGTCCAGCAACCCGGCCCGCGACAGCGTCTGCAGCAACGGCTCCATGCCCCGCCGCGCCAGCCCCAGCCGGTCGGCGATATCGCCTGCATTCACCGTGCCCGTCCGCCCGGCATGGAACGCAATATCCAGCATCAGCGAAACGGATGTCATCACACGGTCGCGCCGGACCACCTTGATGGTCCCTGGCTGTATGTCTGCTGACTTCATGGCGCCTGGCGTTCCCCTCGTTGCTCGCAGTCCGTCAGGCAATTCCCCGGCCCTGGTCCCTGCGGGCAGCAAAGGATGCACATATCGCGCATCCATGTTCTGCCACCGCGATTCGCGAGAGGAAATTGCTTCATTTCAACAGTTTTACAGTAGGCTGAAGCTATCCGACACTGCAATCCACGATTAAACGTGTCTAATCGCCGGGTTGATTGAAACTGCCCATATGTCGGGGTCTGTCCTGTCAGTGGAGCAAATGTTAGAGACCCGTGTCGGGACCTGACCAATTACCGACCGACGACTGTATAATCCACCAATACCAGCCGCGCTGCAAAAGGAATGGCCATGGATCGCTCTCGGCAACTTCGGCTTGGCGCCTTCCTGCGCCCCGTCAGCATCCATACCGGCGCCTGGCGTTACCCCGGCGCCTTCCCGGACGCCAATTTCAACATCGCCCACTACAAGCGCTTCGCCCAAACTCTGGAGCGCGGCCGCTTCGACGCGATCTTCCTCGCCGACCACCTCGCGGTGCTGAACATGCCCATGGATGCGCTCAAGCGCAGTGCCACCACCCCGTCGTTCGAACCGATGACCCTGCTCTCCGCGCTCGCCGCCGTCACCGATCATATCGGCCTGATCGCCACCGCCTCCACCACCTACGAGGAACCGTACCACGTCGCCCGCCGCTTCGCCTCGCTCGACCACATCAGCGGTGGCCGCGCCGGCTGGAACCTGGTCACCACCTCCAACCCCGACAGCGCGCGCAATTTCGGCCATGACGAGCACATGGCGCACGGCGAACGCTACACCCGCGCCCGCGAGTTCTACGACGTCGTCACCGGCCTCTGGGACGGCTGGGCCGACGACGCCTTCATCCGCGATGTCGATGCCGGAGTGTTCTTCAACCCCGACCGCCTGCATGTCCTGAACCACAAGGGCCCGGAACTCACCGTGCGCGGTCCGGTCAACATCGCCCGTCCGGTCCAGGGCTGGCCGGTGATCGTGCAGGCCGGTTCCTCGGAGGCCGGCCGGCAGATCGCCGCGGAAACCGCCGAAGCTGTCTTCACCAGCCAGGGCACCCTGGCCGACGGCCAGCGCTTCTACGCCGATGTGAAGGCCCGCATGGAACAATTCGGCCGCGATCGCGACCACCTCAAAATCCTCCCCGGCGTGTTCGTCGTCGTCGGCGACACGCTCGATGAAGCCAGGCGCAAGCGCGCCCTGCTCGATAGCCTGGTGCACTACGACAGCGCCATCGCCTCCCTCTCCATCGCGCTCGGCCACGACGCCTCGAAATTCGATCCCGACGCGCCGCTGCCTGAAATCCCCGAAAGCAACGCCAGCCAGAGCGGCCGCGAGCGCGCCATCGCCCTGGCCCGGCGCGAAAACCTCACGGTCCGCCAACTCGCCCAGCGCCTCGGCGGCTATGCCGGCCTGACCATGCTCGGCACCCCCGCCATGATCGCCGACCAGATGGAGGAATGGCTGGTCACCGAGGGCTCCGACGGCTTCAACGTCATGTTTCCCTATTTGCCCGGCGGCCTCGACGATTTCGTCGATCGCGTGGTGCCGGAACTACAACGCCGCGGCCTGTTCCGCCAAGAATACGAAGGCAAAACCCTGCGCGAAAACCTCGGCCTGCCCCGCCCCGCCAACCGTTTCTTTCCGAATTAGCCGCCTGGCTGAATCAGCCCCCTGGCTGACCGGAAGTAAGCCAGGCCAGCAGCACCGACAGCGTCACGAACGAAACCACCGTCGATACCAGGATCACCCCGGATGTGGCCGCACGCTGCCGGCCGTAGAACTGCGCGAGGGTGAACGCGCCGGACCCTGTCGGCAGTGCGCTCATCAACACAGCCGTTGCCGCCCAGACCGGCGGCAGCGTCACCAGCTTATAGGCGATCACCCAGGCAATCGCCGGCTGCACCAGCAGCTTCACCGCCGTCAGCCGAAACACCAGTCCCGGCGCGAACCGCTCGCTCTGTTCGCCCAGCAGCAATCCGATCGCCACCAGCGCGCACGGGCTCGATGCGCCGCCCATCAGGGTCAGGAACCGGTCCACCGGCACCGGCAGGGCAAAGCCAGAAAGCGCGACGCCAAATCCAAGTGCAGACGACACCAGCAACGGATTGCGCCCCAGCGCACCGCCAGCCTTTGCCATCGTCCGCCGCAAGCTCGGCGTCGCCTGCTGGTCCGTCTCGATCAGCGCGATCGCGGCCGCGAAATGCGGGCAGGCGGTAATCATCATCGCCACCACCCCCGGCACCAGGCTGCCCTCGCCGAACGCGATCAGGCACAGCGGAATGCCCATATAGCCGGTGTTGGAAAAGGTCCCGCCCAGCGCGAAGATCGTCGCATCCCCCAGCCGAACCCCACGAAACCGGAACACCGCCAGCACCGCCACGAACGGCAGCAGGATCGCCCCGCCATAGGCCGCCAGAAATCCCGCATTGCCCAGATCGGCCGGATGGATCCTGGCCATCGCCTGAAACAATACCGACGGCAATGCCAGATACACCACGAACAAATTCAGCGAAGACGTGGCATGCGGCCCCAAAAACCCCCGCTTCGCCGCAATCGCCCCCGACAGGATCAACGCGAAAACCGGCAACGCGACCGTGACGATCGCACTCATGCGGCACGCCTGGTGGCGTCGGGGTGTAAGCAAGAATGGGTCTCTGCCCCAGACCCAGGCAGGGCGCTGCCCAGCACCCGTGAGGGGACTCGTCCCCTCAACCCCATGGACTGGTTTCTTGGGAAGAGGGCCGAACCGCCGTAGCCGTTGAT
>CAINEA010000116.1 GCA_903847525.1 uncultured Acetobacteraceae bacterium
GCGGGGTGGAGGGGCGGAGCCCTCCTGGGGTTTGGGGCAAAGCCCCAATCTTACTTACCGGCCCTCCATCCACCCGGCCCCTCCGGTGTCAGGCGGCGCGGGACAGGCGTTTGATGACCGCGGACAGGCGATGGCGGCGCATTTCACTGCGGGCGAGGCTGTCGTTGGTCATGTAGTTCAGTTGGATGGCGTAGCGCGGGCCGACGAATTGTTTGTGGCCGTGCCAGGTGGTTGGGCCGTTCGGGAACACCAGCAGGGTGCCGTTCACCGGGGGGACCTCGACGGCGTAGTTTTCGAGGTCGGTCGCGTTGCGCAGCAGGCGCAGGCAGCCTTGGTGGCCGGTGAATTTGCCCGGGTCCGGGTTCAGATACAGCAGGATCGTGACCCGTTTGGCTTTCGAGTCGGTATGGATCCGGCCGTCCTTTTCCCGGGTCCGGCCACGGATGGTCAGCATCGTCGGCGCGGTGGACAGATCCAGGCCGAACTTTTCGGCGATGGCCTGGCGCATGTCCGGCCCTTCCATGGCCTGGACGAGGGCCTTGGCGGCCGGTCCGAGGTGCAGGGAACTGGGCGGGTACGAGCCGCCATTCCCGATCGGCGGCAGGGCCGCGACCACGGCGCGCAGGGCTTCCGGCGGCACGAAATTCGGAATCACGACATGGGCGAACGGGTCGCCGGTGACCGGGGTGGTGCGCAGGGCGGCGAAATCTAGGTCGATCGCTTGGCTGGACATCTCCATTTTTTACTGGCTCGGGCCGGTTTCCGGCAAGCCGCGCGGCTGGCAGGACAGCAATGCCTCGGCCAGGTCCAGCGCGTCGTCGGGCCAGTATTCCTCGGGCCGTGGCTGCTTCACACCGAGCGCGGCATCGGGACGACAGGCCATGACATCGCGGACCCAATGGGTGGGGATGGCATTGCGGCCGAACGCGGCACCGAGCAGCGCACCTGCGATGGCGGCGTTGGTATCCGTGTCGCCGCCCTCGGCGATGGTCTGCGCCAAGGCCTCCTCGATCGTCGGCGTGTGCGTGAGGTGGAAGAAGGCGTTCTGCAGCGCGGTCACCACCCAGCCCTGGCGGCGCAGGAAATCGGCCGGTTTTTGGCCGGACACGGCGGCGGCGATGGTGCGGGCGATGATGCCGTCGTCCAGGCGGCCGGCCTCGGCGATGTCCATGGCGGTGCGGATCATGCCGTGGCGATCCGCACCGGCGATGCCGGCCGTGATGGCGGCGGCATAGGCGCCGCAGGCGATGGCGCAGACCGGGTGCGGATGTGTCAGGTCCGAATCCTCCATCGCGGTCGCCGCGGCTTCCTCGGGCGTGACCGCCCAGATGCCGATCGGGGAGACCCGCATCAGCGAGCCGTTGCTCTGGCTGTTGCGGTCAGCCGCGCGGCGGGCGGCTTCGGCCTTGCCACCCATGGCGTTTGTGGCCGGTGCACGCGATGCGGGGGCGAGCGCCTGGCGCGTTGTGCTGCCGATGTCGAAAGGCCGGGACGCGTACCAGCGCCCATAGGCGGTGGCGACCGCGTCGGCGTCGTAGTCGCCGGCGCGGGCGAGGGTGCGGGCCAGCGCCAGGGCCAGCTCGGAATCGTCGGTGGGCTGGCCGGCGATGGTGTTCCAGACGCCGCCATCCTGCAGCCGGCGCACGCCGCCGGGATAGAGCGCGGATATTTCAGCCGGGGTCTTGAACTCGACCAGGGCGCCGAGGCTGTCACCGATGATCTGGCCGAGCAGGCAACCCTGCGCGCGGTTCAGCATCTGGCTTTCCGGCAGCCGTGGCCAGGAAAGCTCCACCCGCGTGGCGCGGCGGGGATCGGTCTCGCCGTTGGCCAGCGTCGCGCCGGTCCAGTTGCGCGCGGCCAGTGCATGCACCGCCCGAGGCGCGCCGGCGAAGCATTTCTCGACCTTGCTGAAGCCGAGATTCGTGTAGGTCACCTCGCCGCCGGTCTGGTCGATCATGATGCCCCCGGCGCCGATCAGCAGCGCATGGCCGGCGGCGTAGTCCAGGTCGCCGGGGCCGCTGGTGGACGCGGTCGCCACGCCGTCGCCCACCGCCACGCGGGCCATGCGATAGGCGATGGAGGGCATGGGAATGAATCGGGCCGGGGTGGCGCGCTGCGCATTCACGATCGGCCGGCGCGGGGCGTGGTGCGACATGTAGACGAACTCGCCGGGCGAC
>CAINEA010000117.1 GCA_903847525.1 uncultured Acetobacteraceae bacterium
GATCCACCCCTTGCGCCTGCCAGATACGGTCTGAAACGCGGTCCAGCCAGCACGGCGGAGGCGCGTCCATTATGTTGCGTATGGTTAAATATTATGGTGCCGTCTCATGACCCCGAAACGCGATGAATAAGATGGGCTAAGTATTTGGAATAACTGCTATTTAAATGACTGCCAACTGACTAAATATCCGTTTTCTGATCGACACTTCAAAAATGCGAGGTCGGATGAATGGCGCCATATTCCGGCCGTCTTGACAGCGTCTTTCATTCTGCCGCAGAGTTCCTGGCGTGATCGAGACTCGAAGAGTCGCGTCACGTACCGACGAAGACATCGAGGGACGGATGAGACGAATTGGGGCTTGGTTGTCGGCAATCGTAACGCCACATTTCTGGCGAACATGTGTGGCAATGCTTGTCGCGTGCCTATTTGCATACCTGCCTTTCATCGTGATTTACATCGAGATGTTACTGAAGCCAGGCACGGACCGCTGGCAAGCGTTCGGTGATAGTCTGGAGCACGCGCTGGTGAGCAGTATCGCCGTCTGCTTGGCTGGCATACTGACGTGGTGGGAATACGAAAAAGAAACTAATCTTGGGCGTGTGGCGGACATATTCGCACTCATGAGCCTTTTTGGGGTGTTCGGCTCATTGCTTGGGTTTTTTATTACTCATTACGCAAAAGAGAGTATATCCAGCCTCATCGCACGCGGGGGCGGAATCGCTCAGGGGGCGTTATGGTGCCTGTGCTCAGCCAGTGGATTTGCCTTTCTGACCGTGCTGGAGGTCAGGCGTGCACGTGATAGGGCAATTAGGGGGACTATCCATGTCTAACGTGCAAGAAGTGTTGGTTACCGTGGGCAGCATCTATCTCGCACTGTCGGCGAGCGTGGTTGTTTGGTGGGTCATAGAAATCTATCGCTCTGTTGTCGCCCGCCAGACAGTGATGCTATTACGCGAAGCTTGGATAACCGATTCGCCAGAAGAACTGGCAGCATCTACCGGCCGAGAGGCGTTCGGCCTTTTATTGAACGACCTCGATAACCTCATTCGAAACAGGAGTGATATCCAGGAGCACGATATTGAGCGGTATATCATCGCGTTGTCCATGGCGCACCTCCTAAGAATTGATGCGGACCGAAGGATCAACATCGAGGTCCTTGCGCCAAACGTGCGTATCAACGTCGCGAGTCGGGCGCGGCTACAAAGGAAATTCAACATATCACCCGCAGTTCTCGGAATTTACCTTGAAAAATACCATTTGTCGCGTTTTAAGATTAAATGCCTCGCGAAACGCCTCACCCAAAACTGGGAGGAATTTCGTCAGACGCTGATGCAGTGGGAGAGCGCGTCGCACGCTTGAGGATCCATCGAAAATGGGACGCTGTGTCTGTTCCGCCCGTCCGGCGTCTCGATCTGTCGTACAGAAATACCCCCAGCACAACCAACCCAATCATGGTCACAGCCACAACCTCCACCGGACCTATCAGGCCCAGCAGAAACAGGACGGCCTCAATTCCGGCTAGGCCGAGAAGTAATCCGAAACCGGTGACGATTTGGACGCTAGACATCGGACACGCTCCATTAAATATAGTGATCGTTCAGGTACAAACGATCACCCCGAGCATGTGTTGCTCGGAATAGGTTGAAATTCCGTTAATTATACGCAGCCTTGCCATCACAATTTCGTGAGCCGCGACTGTGGCTTCGACGTGTCCCGTCACACTTTTCGTATTGCGGGCGACGTACGTCCCCTTGGCACTCCGCAAGATGGTGTCGAGGTCGGTGTTCTGCAAGGGCGTCCGGCTCATCGCGCTATTCCCCGGTTGGCTTCACTCTGCCGGACGGCTATGCCGCCCTGAGCGAGAACAAAAGGACTCGCCGGCTCACAAGCCCCGTCATCCCCGGGACAAGCCCGGGGATGACGGGGGTGGTGGGACACCGCGCAAGGATACTCAGACCATGGACCTGAAAGACCACATCCGCTCCATCGCGGATTTCCCCAAGCCGGGCATTCTGTTCTACGACGTGTCCACGCTGCTTCGGCACGAAGATGCCTGGGCCGTCGCGATGGGCCGCATGGCTCGGGCCGTGCGGGCATATCAGCCCGACCTGATCGCCGGCATCGAATCCCGCGGCTTCCTGATCGCCGCCCCGCTGGCGCTGAAACTCGGATGCGGCTTCATCATGGTGCGCAAGAAGGGCAAACTCCCCGGCCCCGTCATCGGCCTCGATTACGGCCTGGAATACGGCACCGACCGGATCGAAATTCAGGCCGACGCCGTCTTCCCCGGCCAGCGCGTGGTAGTGGTGGACGATCTGCTGGCCACCGGCGGCACGATGAACGCCGCGATCACCTTGATCCGCCAGGTCGGCGGCATCGTCCCAGCGGCCGCCGCGTTGATCGAGCTGACGTTCCTGCTGGGCCGCGACAAGCTGGACGTGCCGTGCGAAGCGCTGGTCGCATACGACGAGTAGCGCCTAACGCACGCAAAGGACGTGGACGACTGCCTTGTCCACTTCTTCCGTTGGCGGGCTCTGGCCGGCGTTGGACGCCAGCATCGGCATTTCTTCGTTTAGGAACGTATTGATCATACGGGTGCTGACTCCGAAGACGTATTTCGTGTCGCGAACAACCACACCCTGAAACTCGGTGCGCAGCCTGCCGCGCGCTTGAGCCTGTCGCCATCGCCCGGGTAACCCAATATCTCCAGGCTCTCATCGCCATACGGACGATCGGCAAAGGCCAGCACCGCTGGCGGGCGCTTATTGATCGCCAGCAATGATGAAAAATCCTGCGCCGACCTCTCCGGTCGGTTGGAATCGGTCGGATGGACGGACCACAAGGGGCAACGTCGAGACAACCGTTGAGGATTAGGCTCGCCCCAACCGCGAATTCCCTCCGCTCGGCCGAATGACTTCCGGCAGGCGAGATTTGACGAGTGGCAGCGTTGCTGGCGGTCCGCCAGCAACCGGGGTACTAGCCGTGACGACTGCCAGTGGGACGGGAACTGCGTTCACACGATGATCGACCGATGGCAACGGCGCGGTGCCATGTCATTCTTTCTGCGAGGGACCTCGAACGATCAGTGTACCATGGCGCCGGTCGCAATCGCCAGATGATGCTGCTGATGGTGTGCACCGCTGGCCATCACGCCGATGAACCCCAGCCCTTGAATAATCGTGACCTGCCGCGAATCGCCGGAGGTCACGGTGAGGCGAACCCCGTTGGGCAATGACTCCGCCTTGGCTGCCCAGCCGGGGGTACCATTCAGCATCCCGGCCTGCGCGGGCACCATGCGGTTGATCGCTTCCAGCGTACGCCCCTGCCCGGTGACGTCGGCGGCGATACCGCCCTTTATCCTCGTGACAGCCGCGGCGGCATGCAGCGTGACCTCATTCATATCGATCAAATGCACGCGCAGCCGATCGAGGTCGACCTTCGACCAATCGGTATGGGGATCGCTCAATAGAATGTGCTCGATCTCCTGAATGGCGCCGAACGCGTCCTGGCCCGGCAAAACTGGGGTCTGCTCGGGCGGGTGGTGGTGCTCCATCTGCGCCCGAGCGGGCAGGCATAGCAGGAGCGGCAGGATGAACAGAAGATGGCGCATGGCGTGCCTCATGTGTTGGTCGCGGCGATGTCGCGGGCTGCCAGCAAGCCGAACACCATGCCGGATGCCAGAGAGAACCCCGTTTGGTATCCACTACCGTACTCGGTGTGGGCGGCGGCGTTGCCGACAGCGTAAAGGCCGGCAATAGGGTAGCCTCGCAAATGGATCGCGCGTGCCGATGGATCGGCCAGCAGCCCGGCCGAACCGAGGGCGGTGGGGTGCAACTCGATCCCGAAGAACGGCGGCTTTTCCAGCGCGCCGAGGCTGGCATTGATCCGCATCTGGCCCCAGCCGGCCTCACCCCGGTGGAACTGCGTGTCCACGCCAGCGCGCGCGTCAGCGTTGAAGCGGTCCAGCGTGGCCGCCAGCCCGGCCGGGTCGATGCCCAATTGAGCCGCGAGGGCAGCGGGCGTGTTCGCATGCGGCACCCAATCCGGGATTGGCGCACCGGGCGGGCGGCCGCCGAAGGAGGCATTGCCGCCGTACTGCGCGTCGAACATCAGGTAGCACGGCAGGTTGGGTTGCCGTCGCGCCTTGACGTCGAACAACCCGAGCGTGGGGGCAATGGCCTGAAAGAATGTCTCATCGGAGAAGCGCTGCCCGAACTGATTGACCACAATGGTATGCCGCGCGCACAGCTCCTGGATGCCGGACAGGCGGCAAACGGACGGGGTCTCGTCCGGATTGCGAAAGCCCAGGAACACCGCATGGTTATTGTGGATGAACCGCACCTCGGCACCGAGTTCTCGTGCCATGCGCAGGCCGTCGCCCGCGATGTTGTCGGGGAACATGGACTGGAAGCCGGGCAGGTTCTCGAAGTTCGCGACCATGTCGGGGTTGGATTCGTAGCCCCCGGCGGCGACGATCACCCCCCTGCCCGCCTCGATGCCCGTGCCGTCGGCCAGCACGACCCCGGCAACGCGATCGTCCCGGGTCAGCAGCCCATCGACCGGAGCATTGACCCGAACGATGACACCGAGGCGGTGCGCGATGCGCAGCAACCAGGTAACCAAACCAGAGCCAGTCGCGCGGGTCGCGGCAGGTTTGGCCGCCGCCTCCTTCCACGCACGCGGATCGTTCGCCCCGCCGGCCGCGGCCAGTTCAGTGGCAGAAAGCCTGGCCAAGGGGGAGGACGGCGCGGGCACCGTCAGGGGCCCATCGGTGAAGGTGGGCGGCGTTTCAACGATGCGCCCACATTGGACGGCGCCAGGAGCTACACCATGGTAGTGGTCGATGCGGGTCGTGGACTGAAACGGGATGCCCAATCCCTGGAAATGGCGCAATGCCTCCGGCGCATGGGCCACGAAGGCTGCAAGCCGAGCTTCGTCCTGCGCACCGGCGGCGACGAACCGCAGGTAGGTTGCGACATCCTCGGGTGAATCTGGCGTGGGATTCAGATGATTGTTGCCTACCCAGAGCAGCCCGGAGGAAATGGCAGTGCCGCCCCCAGGCGCCGGCGCCTTCTCCAGCACGAGCGTACGCAGGCCGAGATGCTGGGCAGCGATGGCGCTGAACAGCCCGGCGGCACCGGAACCAATCACCACGACGTCAAATATGTCTGCGTTTACCATCCCCTGACCCAGGGGAATCGCATTTGGAATTGTTTGC
>CAINEA010000118.1 GCA_903847525.1 uncultured Acetobacteraceae bacterium
CAGCAGCCCGCGCGAGGCATTTCGCCAATTCATTATAAGTTGCAACATGGCCCGCGCCGGCCGCAAGGATGCCTGGGGCAGCGCCCTGCTTGCCGTCGATTTCGGCGGCGACGCGGCAACCATGCCACTGGCCGAGCAGATCGAGCGCGTGCGCAACCTGTTCGACGTGATCGACCTGACCACCTTCCGAATCTGGTCGCTGCCCACCGAAGCCTCCGGCGACACGGTCCCGGTCCGCCTTGAGCAATCCGGGTCCGATGCCACCCTAACCCTCACCCTGCAGCGCGATGCCAAGGGCAAATGGCACATCCGCATGCCCACACCGCGGGAACTCGATGCCGCGCGTCGCACCCTGCTGGCAGCGCGCGGCGGCCAGCCGCCAACGGCCGATGCCTTCCGGCGCCTGCAGAACCCGCGCGACACCATGCGCAGCTTCCTGGAAGGGATGTCCGCCTGGAACACCGGGGGACGCTCGCTGGCCTTGTCCACGCTCGATCTGTCCGGGATCCCCGAGGTGCTGCGCAACGGTCAGGGCGCGCTGGATGCCCAGTTCCTGCGCCGGATACTGAACCAGATCGGCCTGATCGGCCTGCAATCCATCCCGAACGACAGCGCGGATCGCACGCCCTATCTGCATTTCAGCCATCCGGCCGGGCGCGTCGTCATCGCGCCCAGCGGGCCAGAGCCGAACGCGCCCTGGCAATTCACAGCCGAAACGGTTGATAACGCCGATCATCTTTACCTGGCCATCGACAACCTGCCGCCGCCGCTGGCCACGCCGCCAGGCCTGATCCCGGATGCCCCCTATTTCAACGTGCGCGACCGGATACGCGCCAACGCGCCTGCCCTGCTCGGCCGCGCCGGTCCGGCTGAATACTGGCAACTGATCTTCGCGCTCCTCGTCCTCAGTACTGCCGCCGGGATCGGCACGCTCGGTGCACGGTTGATCCGCCGCGGCATCACCCGGATCACCGGCGGCGTCAGCAATCCGCCGCGCCTGTTCACCGTGGCCTTGGGGATCACCCTCGGGGCAGCTTTCGCCAACAAATTCCCCACGATCA
This sequence comes from uncultured Acetobacteraceae bacterium, assembly GCA_903847525.1. GTDB lineage: Bacteria > Pseudomonadota > Alphaproteobacteria > Acetobacterales > Acetobacteraceae > PALSA-911. The sequence continues at coordinate 1,062 of CAINEA010000118.1, forward strand.
TTGGCGCGCCGGAGGAAATCCGACGGGTCACCTATCCCATTATCGGCATGATCGTGACCCTGACCGCGTCGATCGCCGTCTGGCATCTGCTGGAGGTCGTCGGCGTGCTGTTGCAAAAGCTGTCCGATCGCACCGCCAGCGCCACCGACGACATCCTGTTTACCCTGCTGCTCGCCGCGGCCCGCCTGGCTGTGGTGATCGCCGCCTTTCTTGGCGTCGCCTATTTCCTCTCGATCCCGACCAGCGGCATCCTCGCGGGCCTGGGCATAGGCGGCCTCGCCTTCGCCTTCGCCTCCCGCGAAACCCTGTCGAACGTCTTCGGCGCCGGCATCCTGGTTGCCGATCGTCCCTTCCGCCGCGGCGACTGGATCACCGCCGGCGACATCGACGGATCGGTGGAGCATGTCGGCATCCGCTCCACCCGCCTGCGCACCACTCAGGACAGCATCATGGTCGTACCCAATGGCCGACTGGCAGATTCGACCATCAACAACCTCGGCACAAGGCGCCACCGCCTGCTCAAGACCCAGTTGCTGGTTACTGCCGGCGCCACGCCGGAAAAGCTGGACGCCTTCACCGCAGCAGTCCGCCAGCGGATCACCGGGGATCCCGCGTTCCTGGCCCACCGAACCGACGTTGTCGTTTCCAATATTATCCTGGAAGGCGTCCAGATCGACGTGACGACCTATATGGACGCATCGACCGCCAGCGCGGAGCGTGCAGCCAGGCACGCACTGCTCGTCGATATCATGCAACTGGCCGAGGCCAATGGGCTGAGCCTAGGCCAGGGAATGCATACCGGCGATGAGCCGGCCGAGCCGAGCCACACTCCGCGATTGGCCGGTTAGCGGCAGCTAGCGCGGCGCCATCCGCAACGCGCCGTCCAGGCGGATCGTCTCGCCGTTCAGATAGCGGTTGGCGACGATGTGCAGCACCAGGCCGGCATAATCGTCCGGCATGCCCAGCCGCGACGGGAACGGCACCGTCGCCGCCAGGCTCTCGCGCACGTCGTCGGGCAATCCGTTGAACATCGGCGTCTGGATCAGCCCCGGTGCGATCGTCATGACCCGCACCCCGGAACGCGCCAGCTCGCGCGCCGCCTGGATGGTCAGGCCGATGACGCCGGCCTTGGACGACGCATAGGCCGCCTGCCCCACCTGGCCCTCGATGCCGGCGACCGAAGCGGTATTGACGATCACCCCGCGCTCACCGTCCTCGTACGGCTCCAGCCCGCCCATCTCGGCCGCCGCCAGCCGCAGCATGTTGAACGTGCCGATCAGGTTGACCCGGATGACCCGTTCATAGGCTTCCAGCTTCATCGGCCCGTCGCGCCCGACAATGCGTCCGGCGGTACCGATGCCGGCGCAGTTTACCAGCACCCGCACGCCGCCATGTGC
>CAINEA010000119.1 GCA_903847525.1 uncultured Acetobacteraceae bacterium
AGGGGACTGTGGGGCTGCTTTGGGCGAAACGGCCGTGTTGGTCAACGTGTAGAAATCTCAAAACAGAAGGTGAAACGGTAGAGTAGGGACGGCTCTCGCATTCGAGCCGACCGTCCCCCTCGTCAAACCGGACATGCAGATCTCCCGCATCCGGCTTCCCCAATAATTGTCACCGGTCGGCATGCACAGGTGGAGGCTTCAGCTTGAAGAACTGCAAGCCGAGGCGTTGCAGATAGGTGTCGAGCGGAAGCCCCTGTGGAATGCGTTGACTCCGTTGGCTGCGGCGGCGCAGGTGCTGCCGAAACCGTGTGAGTAGATGACCGTCCAATCGATAAAACACGCGGCCTGGATGACCGTGACGAAAATACGTCTTCCAGCCCCGAAGAGTCTGGTTGACCCGGGCGATCAGCATCGCTGGCGGCATCCAACCCCATTTCGGCTCTGTCAGTTCGCGAATCGTCTCCCGCAGGTGAGCTTCGGCTTTCGCTGAGGGTTCCTGCCGCAGATATTGCTTGAGACGACCAAAGCAGTCCCATTCGTACCGCAACGTGAACCCAAGGAAAGAAAGCGTCGCCTGCGGGTCTGTCATCCGTACGATGCGTGTCTTCTCGCGATTGATCGTCAACCGGAAGCGTCCCTCCAGGGTCTTCTCGATCCATTCCCGCATCCGTGTGCCCTGGTAGTAAGCCAAGATCACGAAATCGTCTGCATAGCGGACGATTTCGTGCCTTGGCCCAAGTCCCAGGACCATCCGGTTTATGGAAGAGAACCTCGAACCAGTGCAGGTAGATATTCGCCAGCAGCGGAGAGATGACTCCCCCTTGAGGCGTGCCCTGCCGAGGTCGAGTACGCTGCGTTCGGCCACGGGCGTCCGTCTCTTCGACGATCGATTCCAGCCACATCCGCAGTAAGCACAAGACCTGCCGATCCGTCACCCGCATCCCCACGGCCTTCATCAGTTGATCGTGAGGAATGGTGTCAAAGTACCCCTTCAAATCCGCGTCGTATACGTTCTTACGACCACTCCCCAGTGCTTGCCGGATGGCATCCAGCGCCTGGTGAGCTGAGCGTCCCGGACGAAAGCCGAACGATGAGTCGAGAAAATCGGCCTCAAAGATCGGTTCCAGAATCAGCTTCGCGGCTGTCTGCACCACACGGTCACGGACCGTGGGGATGCCCAGCGGACGGAGCCGACCATCCGGTTTCGGAACGTACACACGCTTGACCGGTTGCGGCTTGTAGCGTTTCGTCCGCAGTTCTTCGTATAGCTCCTGAACGAGGGCGAGCCCACCGGTCCCATCACCAATGATGTCCCGGCACGATTTGCCATCAACCCCAGGGGCGCCGTCGTTCTGCACAACGATCTGCCACCCCGTCATCAACACATCCAGCCGATAGATCCGGTCATACAGGGCGTAAAACCGGAATTTCGGCTCCTGTTTGGCCTTCTGGCCAAGCTTCTGCCTCAATTCAGAGACTTTCTGCGGCAGCGTCACCGATCCAATCCGTTCCGGCTGGCCCGGAGCGTTCGGAAGGGACGTTGTCACGTCTTCCGTAGTGGGATTGTCATCCAAGCGGATCTCCTCCTCTCTTGCATTACACATTACTGGCAGGGGTCCTTCGCTTCCCTGGAGTTACCCAGGTTCATCACTACTATGACCCCCTCCGACTCCTGATCCGGCACGTTGACGGTTATGTATTTCCGCCTTCGCTTTGCGATCTCTGCACCCGCAGAAGCCCGCAACCAAATCAGGTCTCTCAGGTTCCTGACGTTTCTGTCGATGCCCGCTGTCACCAACCACCCCGGAGAGTCCGACCGTTCGTGTTCGTTGGTCCACGGTCGATAGCAGGCTTCACCATCCTTGGAAGGCTGGCCACTCTCGACTTTGTCACGAGGCCGAATCGGGTTCACGCTTTCGCATTACGGCTGACATCTTCGCTCGTCGAGGCTCCGTATGGCAGATCGCTCCGACACACGCTCGATTCGCTACATGGCGAACGAATAATTACCATGATCAGTTCCTTTCAACTGATAAGAAACGTCAAGCTTTGCCTGACGCACCAAGGACGCAAAGAATGAGAAAAAAAAAGAATGCCAGATGTGCATTTCCCTTTGCGTCCTTGCGCCTTGGCGACTTTGCGTTTCACCTTCTGTTTTGAGATTTCTTCACGTTGACCAACAGGTCAATTTCTCCTGCGCTGCGAAGAATTCAATCGCTGGCAGTGCGAGGGAAAGGAAGAGTCGTGCGTTGATCACGGCCGTTTCGCCCGAAGTAGCTCCCACAACCCT
>CAINEA010000120.1 GCA_903847525.1 uncultured Acetobacteraceae bacterium
GTCCGCGCCGGCGGCGTCATACACGGCCGCCTGCTCTACCGGGTCCCCAGCATCGCGCAGGGACACGAAGTTCACACCCTTGACCACCCGCCCGTCCTTCACGTCCAGGCAGGGAATGACTCGCAGTTTTAGCATGGGGTCTTTAGAGGGACACTTAGCCCCTGTTGCAAGTGAAGATGGCGTAAATAAACGCAAATGGTTCGGATGACTGGTCTAATCGTCTAGACGATCGGTTGGGGCGAGGACAAATCAACCGCGGCCGGATAGCAGGGCCAGCGCGGCGGCCGGATCGACGCGGCCATCGTACAGTGCGCGCCCCACGATCACACCCTCGATCGCGCCCTCTCCGTCACCGTTTTCTCCGCAGGCCAGACGCTTCAGCGCCGCCAGGTCTTCCAGGCAGCCGACCCCGCCAGACGCAATGACCGGCGTGGAAAGCTGGAAGGCCAAGTCCATAGTCTGTTCCAGGTTCAGCCCGCCCAGCATGCCGTCGCGTGAGATGTCGGTGTAGATAATCGCGGCGGCCCCTGCATCCTCGTAGCGCAGCGCCAGATCCAGTGCGCGGATCTCGGAGTTCTCGGCCCAGCCCTCGGTGGCTACGAAGCCCTCTCTTGCGTCGATCCCCAACGCAACACGGCCCGGAAACGCGCGACAGGCCTGGCGTACCAAAGGCGGGTTCTTCACCGCAGCGCTGCCCAGGATCACCCTTCGAACCCCGGCGCCAAGCCAGGCCTCGATACCGGCCATGTCGCGGATGCCGCCGCCAAGCTGCACGGGGATGGTGACGGTTTTCAGGATCTGCGCCACCGCATCCCGGTTCACCGCCCGCCCGGCGAAGGCGCCATTCAGGTCCACCACATGCAGCCACTGGCAGCCGGCATCCTGCCAGGCCTTCGCCTGGGCGCCCGGGTCGTGCGAGTAGACGGTGGCCTGGTCCATTTCGCCGCGCCTGAGGCGCACGCACTGGCCATCCTTCAGATCGATCGCCGGATAAAGGGTAAGACCCGTCACGGAGCTTTGTCCTTTGTGCCTGCCGCCTTGCCGCTCGGAGTATTTTCCGGCGCCGATTTCAACAGCTTGTAGAAGAAGTATCCAGAGAGCGTCTGGCTCCGCACCCGTGCATAAACCGGGTGGGTGCCCCAATGCACATAGCCGAGGGATTTATATAGCCGGATCGCCGCTTCCTGGGTTTCCCGCACATCCAGGTTGAGGGCGAAATAGCCGAGCGCGCGCGCACCTTCCTCCACCCGCTGGGTGAGCAGCCGGGCCAGCCCATGCCCACGGGCATAAGGCGCGATGAAGGAATGCATCAGCGTGGCCGCGAAGGCCTGGGCCTCGTTGTTGCGCGGCGGACGGACCAGCTGCGCGGAGCCGACCGGCGTGCCGTTGAGCCGTGCGATGAACAACTCCCGCTCAGGCACCAGCAGCACGCCCCGGAAATAGCGCTCCAGCGCCTGCCGCCCCGGCGGATTGACCCAGCCGAAGCCGCCACCCTCGATGATCGCCGCGTCCGCCGCTTCGCATAAAGCGGCCAGGTCGTCCTCGCTGAGTTCCGTTATCCGCTCCACGTTCAACTCGGGTTGAGTCTCGTTCTGTCCAGGGGCGACGGTGTTCATGGCGACCAACGCAGGAAATTCATGAGTATGCGGATGCCGACCTCCTGGCTCTTTTCAACGTGGAACTGAGTTCCGGCACGATTGCCGCTGGCAACCATGGCAACGATCGGGCCGCCGTAATCGGTGGTGGCGACGATTTCCGCGGGGGCGCCGCCTTGCAGCGCATAGCTGTGGACAAAATAGGCGTGGTCTCCCGGCGTCAGTCCTTCCAGCAGCGGATGGGCGCCGGGGATGAAGTTAAGTTCGTTCCAGCCCATTTGCGGCAGGCGCAGCCCGGGGGGATCCATTGCGGCGATTTCACCGCCGATCCAGCCGAATCCCTGGGTGATTTCGTGCTCCAGGCCGCGCTGGGCCATCAATTGCATGCCGACGCAGATACCCAGGAACGGGGTGCCCGCGTGCGTCGCGGTCTCGATTGCCGCGTGCATCCCTGGCACCGCATCCAGGCCGCGCGAGCAATCGGCGAAGGCGCCCTGGCCTGGCAGCACGATACGGTCGGCGCGCAGGACCTGATCCGGATCGGCGGTTACCGCAACCTCGCCTGTCAGGCCGAGCCGCTCGGCGGCCAGCGACAGCGCACGAGAGGCAGAGGCAAGATTGCCGCTGCCGTAGTCGACGACCGCTATCCGCATCCGCTGGCCTGACCGATCATGCCGACTGCCCGGCCGGAAGTCCCTCGGCCAGCGATCCAGCCAGATCGGGCCGGTTCGCCAGCAGCCGTGACAGCGCCCCGTCTGCATTGCGGGCGGTGACGAC
>CAINEA010000121.1 GCA_903847525.1 uncultured Acetobacteraceae bacterium
CGCCGATGACCGAACGCCTGACATTCGTCCTCGGCGGTGCCCGATCGGGCAAGAGCCGCCATGCGGAGACCCTGGTGACCGCGTACCCGTCTCCGTGGACCTACATCGCCACCGCCCAAGCCTTCGACGACGAAATGCGCGCCCGCATCGCGCGGCACCGGACCTCCCGCGAAGAAGGCTGGCGAACCGTCGAAGCGCCACTGGACCTCGCCGGCGCACTCGGGGAAGCGGGAAACGCGCCGGTGCTGGTCGATTGCCTGACGCTGTGGCTGACCAATCTTATGCTTGGCGAACACGATTTGCCTGCCGCCATCGCCGCTTTCGAGTCCGCCGTATCGGCTCGTACGGCGCCCACGGTGGTTGTCAGCAACGAGGTCGGCCTCGGCATCGTGCCGGACAACGCCCTGGCGCGGGCGTTTCGCGACCAGGCCGGCCTGCTGCACCAGCGCATCGCGGCGCGCGCCGATCGGGTGCTATTCATGGCCGCCGGCCTGCCGATGGTCTTGAAATAGGAGCCGACGATGGACGACGCCGAGGCCCACCACCGCGCCAAGATGCAAAAACGCAAGGCAGTGCAGGACGCGGAAGTTGCAGACAAAAAGATCGAGAAAGGCCTGCTGATCGTTCACACCGGCGCCGGCAAGGGCAAGTCCACCGCGGCCTTCGGCCTGCTGCTGCGCATGCTCGGCCACAACCGCAAGGTCGGCGTCGTGCAGTTCATCAAGGGCGCCTGGTCCACCGGCGAACGCTCGGTTCTTGAACGCTTCTCCGACCTCGTCACATGGCACACGATGGGCGAGGGCTTCACCTGGGAAACCCAGGACCGCGCCCGCGACATCGCCGCCTGCCGCCGCGCCTGGGACAAGACCCTCGACCTGCTCCACCGCGACGACATCGCCCTGCTGCTGCTCGACGAGTTGAACATCGCGCTGCGCTATGAATACCTCTCGGTCGAGGAAGTGCTGGCCGGCCTGGCCGCCCGCCCCCCCGGCATGCACGTGGTCATCACCGGCCGCAACGCGCGCCCGGCTTTGATCGAGGCGGCCGATCTTGTCACCGAGATGGTCGCTACCAAGCACCACTTCGCCGCCGGGGTGAAGGCGCAGCCGGGGATCGAATTCTGACCGCCAAAGCGTTGATGTTTCAGGGAACGGGGTCCAGCGTCGGCAAGTCGGTGCTGGTCGCGGGCCTGTGCCGGGCCTTGCGGCTGCGCGGGCTTTCGGTGCGGCCGTTCAAGCCGCAGAACATGTCCAACAACGCCGCCGTCACGTCGGATGGCGGCGAGATCGGCCGGGCGCAGGCGCTGCAGGCCCGCGCCTGCGGCGTACCGCCGAGCGTGGACATGAACCCGGTGCTGCTGAAGCCGCAAAGCGAGACCGGCGCGCAGATCATTGTTCAGGGCCAGATATTCGCCACTGCCCGCGCCCGCGACTACCAAGCCCTCAAACCCAGCCTAATGCCCCGCGTTCTGGAAAGCTTTGCCCGACTGAAGGCCGAGGCCGACATCGTGCTGGTGGAAGGCGCCGGCAGCGCGTCGGAAATCAATCTGCGCGCCAACGACATCGCCAACATGGGCTTCTCCCGCGCCGCCGGCGTGCCGGTGGTACTGATCGGCGACATCGACCGTGGCGGCGTCATCGCCAGCCTCGTCGGCACGAAAGCGGTGCTCGATGAAGCCGACGCCGCACAGATACAAGGCTTCATCGTCAACAAGATGCGCGGCGATGCGTCCCTATTCGCCGAGGGAATGGCGGCGATCGCCGCACGCACCGGCTGGCCGCCGCTGGGCCTGGTGCCGTTCTTCCCGCCGATGCGGGACTTGCCGGCCGAGGATGCGCAGGATCTCGCCGATCACGCCGGTCCGCATCGTCCCGGCGCAAGATTACGCATCGCGGTCCCGATACTGCCGCGCATCGCCAATTTCGACGATCTCGACCCGCTCTCGGCCGAACCGGACGTCGATCTCCTTATGGTCCCCCCCGGCACGCCGCTGCCGGTCTGCGATCTGATCCTCCTGCCGGGCTCGAAAGCCACCATCGCCGACCTCGCCGCCCTGCGAGCTGAGGGCTGGGACATCGACCTCGCCGCCCATCACCGCCGCGGCGGCCGCATACTCGGAATATGCGGCGGCTATCAGATGCTCGGCCGGGTCATCGCCGATCCCGAGGGCATCGAGGGAAAGCCGGGCCGCGTCGCCGGATTAGGCCTGCTGGATGTCGAGACGGTGCTCACCGGCATCAAGACGCTGGAACCGGTCACCGGCATTGTGTTCGCCGGCGAGGCCGCCTTCACCGGCTACGAGATGCATCTCGGCCGCACCACCGGCCCCGCCACGCAGCGTCCTCTGCTGCGCCTCGCCGGCGGCCGGACCGATGGCGCGGTCTCGGCCGATGGCCGCGTCAGCGGCACCTATGTCCACGGCCTGTTCAGCGCCGATGCGATACGGACCTGGTTCCTGCGCCGCCTCGGCGCCACCCCGGCCGGCCGGTCGCACGAGGCCGGGATCGACGCGACGCTCGACGCGCTTGCCGCCCATCTGGAAGCGCATATCGACATCGATCGGCTGATCAAGATAGCGATATAAATGCTGCAAGAACAATCAATACAAAGATAAATTGGACAAAACAAGCGAGACGATACAACGCCAATGCCCGGTCCAGATCGTCCGGCACGGCATCCGCCCGTCCGTCGCCCATCCAGGCATCCTCGACTTGTGTGTCGCCATACACCCGCGGTCCGTTCAGCCGCAGCCCCAGAGCCCCGGCCATCGCCGCCTCCGGCCAGCCGGCATTGGGGGAGCGGTGCCGTCCCGCATCGCGCCAGACAACCCGGATAGCGACCAGAGGCGTCGCGCCACCCAGCAACGCCGCGCCCAGCACGATCCACAGTGCTGCCAGGCGGGAGGCAGGCAAATTGATCGCATCGTCCAGCCGCGCCGCCGCCCAGCCGAAGGCGCCATGCCGCTCGGTGCGGTGGCCGATCATGCTGTCGGCGGTGTTCACCGCCTTGTATAACACGATCCCGGGCAAGCCGCCGGCACCGCACCAGAACGCCGGCGCGACCACGCCATCGGAGAAGTTCTCCGCCAGGCTTTCGATCGCGGCCCGCACGACTCCAGCCTCGTCCAGATGCGCCGGATTGCGCCCGACGATATGCGCCACCGCCTCCCGTCCGCCGGACAGCCCATTTCGCCGCAACCCATCGGCCACCGCCCACACATGGGTAAACAGGCTCCGCTGGGCCAGCAGGGTACTGGCGAGCACCGCCAGGACCGCCAGCGCGGCCGGCAGGCGCAGCCAGGCGATCAACGCCGATTGCACTAAAAAGGCAGGTCCAACCGTCCCCAGCACCAACACGGCAACCGCCAGCACGCCGAATCCGCGCCGAACCGTCGGAGCAAACGCCGGCCGGTTCAGGCCGCGGTCCAGCCCACCGATCAGCGCCCCGATCCACACGACAGGATGGCGGAGCATGCGGTACAGCCGGTCCGGATAGCCAAACACCCCCTCGACGGCGAGCGCGCCGGCGAGCATCACCAGGGAAAGCACGATGGTCAGCGGAGTGACGGCATTGCAGGGGGCATGCGGCATTGGCTAGCACGACAGCCGATAGCGGGGCAGGGGCGGCGCTTCCCCATGGCGGCCGGATCGAACAGGCCCGGCGGCACTTCCCCGATGCGCCGGAACCCTTCATTGACCTGTCCACCGGCATCAATCCGGTGCCCTATCCGCTGCCGGCGCTGCCGGCAGAGGCGTTTACCCGCCTGCCGGAACCGGAAACCCTGTCCGCCCTGCAATCCGTCGCTGCACGCGCCTATGGGGTTGCCGATCCGGCGATGGTCGCTGCGGCACCCGGCACACAGATCCTGATCGACCTGCTGCCGCGACTCTGGCCGATGCCGGATGTCGCCGTGCTCGGTCCAACCTATGCCGAACATGCAGCCGCCTGGAGTCGCGGCGGTGCAGCCGTAACGGAAATCGAGTCGCTCCAGTCGCTCGGCGAGTCGCGGTGCGTCGTTCTCTGCAATCCCAACAACCCCGACGGTCGTCGCTGGAAGCCGGCCAACTTGCTCGCCCTGGCGGATAAACTGGCCAGTCGAAGCGGCCTCCTCATCGTGGATGAGGCGTTCGGCGATCTGGAACCGGATGGCCACAGCCTGGCCCCCGCCCTGCCGCATCCGGCCATCGTGATCCTCCGGTCCTTCGGCAAGACCTATGGCCTGGCCGGCCTGCGCCTGGGCTTCGCGCTGGCCGCCCCCGATTTCGCTGCCAAAATCCGCTCAGCACTCGGCCCGTGGGCCGTATCCGGCCCGGCCCTGGCGATCGGCACCCAGGCCTTGGTCGATCACCGCTGGCTGCAAGCAACCCGTCATCGCCTCGAAGCCGATTGTGCCCGGCTGGACGCAATTCTGAACGCGGCCAGTCTGTCCGTGATCGGCGGGACGCCTCTGTTCCGTCTGGCTGAAACCCCAACCGCGGCCGCCGTCTTCGAAAAGCTCGGCCAGGCCGGCATCCTGGTCCGCTGCTTCGACGCCCATCCGGCCTGGCTGCGCTTCGGCCTGCCCGGCACCGAGCCTGAATGGGACCGTTTGCGCGAAGCCCTCCGATAGGGTCACGATCGCCCAAAGCAAATCGCCCTCCCCGGGAGCAACGCCATGACCGAGACCACACAGCCCCAAACGGGCCAACCCCTGACCGGCATCCGCGTGCTGGACATCGCCACCTTCCTGGCCGCTCCGTTCTGCGCCACCATCCTCGCCGATTTCGGCGCCGAGGTGATCAAGATCGAGCAGCCCGGCACCGGCGATCCGCTGCGCCAGTTCGGCACCCAAACCGAATGCGGCGACACGCTCGCCTGGCTGAGCGAGGCCCGCAACAAAAGCTGCATGACCCTGGACCTGCGCAAGCCGGAAGGAGCGGCGCTGTTTCGCCGGCTGATCGCGGAGTCCCATATCCTGATCGAGAACTTCCGCCCCGGCACATTGGAAAAATGGGGCCTGGGCTGGGAAGCGCTGCGCGAGATCAACCCGCGCCTGGTGATGCTGCGCATCAGCGCCTACGGCCAGACCGGGCCGATGCGGGAAAAGCCCGGCTTCGCCCGCATCGCGCACGGCTTCTCCGGCCTCAGCTACCTCGCCGGCGAACCCGGCCGCCCGCCTGTCGTGCCCGGCTCCACCTCGCTTGCCGACTATATGTCCGGCGTCTGGGGGGCGGTCGGCGTCATGATGGCGCTGCGCCAGTCCGAGCGCACCGGCGCCGGCCAAATGGTCGATATCGGCCTCTATGAGTCGATCTTCCGCCTGCTCGACGAGATCGCGCCGCTCTATGCCCGCACCGGCTTCGTGCGCGAGCGCATGGGCGCGGACGTGCCGCAGGTCGTGCCGCACGGCCATTGGCAGACACAGGACGGAAGATGGATCGCGCTGGCCTGCACCAGCGAGAAGATGTTCACCCGCCTGATGGAGGCGATGGGCAAGCCGGAACTGGCCGGGCCCGACCAACTCGGCCCTACCGCCGCCCGCCTCGCCCGGCGCGAGGAGGTGAACGCCCTGGTCGCTGGCTGGGTCGGTGGCCTGGAATTCGACGAATTGATGGTGCTCTGCGACCGCTATGGCGTGCCCTGTGGCCCGATCATGAACATCGCCGACATCTTCGAGGACCCGCAGTACAAGGCCCGCGGCAACATGCAGACCGTGCAGGACCCCCGCGCCGGAGAGCTTGTACTGCCCGCGGGAATGCCGAATTTATCGGATACGCCGCCACAACTGCGTCATGCCGGGCGGGCGCTCGGCGCCGACACCGACCACGTGCTGCGCAGCCTGCTGGGAGTCTCCGCAGCCGATCTGGCGGCCTGGCGCGCCAGCGGCGTGATCTAGCTTCGCGCCCACTCGATCGCCGCCCGGGCAAGGGCATCGATCGAATCGACCAGCTTGATGTCAAGGCTCGCGTATGGCCCGGCCTGGATGCCCAACGGAATTTCCGTGCAGCCCAGCACCACCGCGCCCGCCCCGCGCGCCGCCAAGGTTCGCACCACGCCGGCCAGGGGTTCGTACGCCTCCCCCACGCGGTTCGCCTTCACCAGCGCGATGGACGGACTGACCAGCCGGTCCATCTCCTCCTGCGTCGGCGTCAGGCACTCCCAGCCTTGCCGCTCCAGGCGGTCCTGATACAGTCGCATGTTCAGTGTCGCCTGGGTGCCCATCAGGCCGATCCGGCAAGCGGGGACTGACTGGCGCCGCAGATCGGCGGCGGCGGCGTCGACGATATGCAACACCGGCATCCCCGCCCGCGCCGCCATCTCCTCGTACCAGCCATGCGCGGTGTTGCAGGGAACGGCGATCGCCCCGCTGCCGGCCGCCTTCAGCCCGTCGATCCCGCGCAGCAGCCACGGCAGCGGATCCTCGCCACCGGAAAGCTTCCCCCGCGTCCGGTCCGGCACGCGCGGGTCGGACCACAGCACTGCGGGGATATGGTCCTGATCGCGCTCGGCCGGCGTCAGCAGGGTCAGGCGCAGCATGAACTGCGCGCTGGCCAGCGGCCCCATACCGCCGAGCACGCCCAGAATTCTCTCATTTGTCATGTCGCCGTTCGCCCCGATTGCCTTCGGGCGCAAGATGGGCGGCAATGCCGCATGGCGACAAGATGGGGCATGCAATGCTGTTGATCGGACATCGCGGGGCGCGCGGCCTGTTCCCGGAGAACACGATGGAGGGCTTTCGCCGCACCATCGCGCTAGGTGTGGACGGGATCGAGATGGACGTGGCGATCACCGCGGACGGCATACCGGTGGTATCGCATGATCCGACGCTGAATCCCGACATAACCCGCCTCGGTGGCGAGTGGCTGGCGGCGCGCGGCCCGTTGATCCGGAGCATGACCGCCGCGGAGCTGGCCGACTACGATGTCGGCCGCATCCGCCCGGACCGAAGCTACGCCGCCTTGTACCCCGATCAAGAGCCATTCGACGGTGCGCGCATCCCCACGCTCGCGGATACCCTGGCGCTCCCCACCCGCTTCACCGTGGAGCTGAAGACCATCGCCCCCCACCCGGACTGGACCGTGCCGCCCGAGGCGATGGCCGAGGCTGTGGCGGCCATCGCCGATGCAGTCGGC
>CAINEA010000122.1 GCA_903847525.1 uncultured Acetobacteraceae bacterium
ATCCGCACCAAGCAGCTGGACGGCGGGGGAGCCGTGCTCACCTACACCGACATCACCGAGCGCCGGCGCAACGCGGAGGCTTTGGCCACCGAGCGTGACGCGGCGGAGACGGCCGGGACGGCACGGTCGGAGTTCCTCGCAGTCATGAGCCACGAAATCCGCACGCCAATGAACGGGATCATCGGCGTGGCCGGGCTGCTGCTGGATATGCCCCTCGGCGCGACGGAAAAGCAGTATGCAACGATCATCCGCGATTCTGGGGATCATCTGCTGCAACTCATCAACGACATTCTGGATTTTTCCAGCCTCGAAGCCGGCAAGCTGAAACTGGAGGAGACAGCCTTCGATATCCGCGCGGTAATCGCCAGCGCCACCGACCTGATGGCACTGCAAGCCCGCTCCAAGGGGCTGACCCTCGATATCGAGGTTCACCACGATGTACCGAAGCTGGCGAGCGGCGATCCAAGGCGCCTGCGGCAGATTTTGCTCAATCTTGTGAACAACAGCATCAAGTTTACCCAGAACGGCGGCGTGCGCGTATCCGTCTCATCGCGCACCGGGGCGCCGGGAGCCCTGCATCTGGACGTGGCGGTTTCCGATACCGGCATCGGCATCCCGCCGGACGCCGTCGGGCGGTTGTTCCAGGAATTCTCCCAGGTCGACAGCTCGATCTCGCGCCGCTTCGGCGGCACCGGCCTCGGGCTCGCCATCAGCAGGCGCTTGGTGCAGCAAATGGGCGGCAAGGTCGCGGTGGAAAGTATCGAGGACGTCGGCAGCGTATTCCGTTTTGATGTCGTGCTTCGCAGCGCCGTAAGTCCGAAGCCAGATGTCGAGGCACGGGTGACCCGGCCAGATGCCGACGACGATTGTCACTATCGCATCCTCGTCGCCGAGGACAATGCGACCAATCGAATGATCGTCACGCGTATGCTCGAAAAAATGGGCCATCGTGTCCATACGGTCGACAACGGCAAGGAGGCGGTGGAAGCGGTGCGCACGACACCCTACGACGTCGTACTGGTGGACATGATGATGCCGGAGATGGATGGCCTTGCCGCCACTGCCGCGATACGCGGACAGCCTGGCCCGCGAGCCAATGTGCCGATTGTCGGCTTGACCGCGAACGCACAAAAATCCGATGAGGAAGCCTGCCTCGCAGCCGGCATGAACCGGGTAGCGACCAAACCGATCACCGCCTCCGTTCTCGCCCAAGTGTTGGCGGACGAAATGGCCGGTCAGGCCTAAAGCCCGCCCGGCTAAAATCATCTTAAACCTGCATCACTCCGCCGGACGGAAACGCGGCTTACCGGGAGATCGCCTGGCCGTTTCGCCACGCGGTCCGGCGGGTCGCGCCACTGGCATAGTGCAGCAAGCCCATCAGGTTGGCGAAATGCCCTTCCACGACGTACAGGCCGATGGTGAACAGGCGTGGAGACGCAGCGCCGTAAGCCCGACCAAGAGCCGCTGCCGCCAGTCCGGTCAACTGCAGCGCCGCCAATAGGGCGAACAGCACGGACGATCGAGCTTCCAGCAGGCTGCCGAGCAATCCGACAGCCATTAACAGCGGCATAAGCACGCGCAGCGCCTTGCCGGAACCGAAGGCCAGAGCCACGCCACGATTGCGCGGGTGCAACAGCCAGGAAAGCCACAGCAGCTGCTGCACATTCCCCGCGCCGATACGCTTGCGCCGGGATTTTTCCTGCTCGGGGCGGGTCTGTTCCATCTCGAGCGCGACAATCGTTTCATCATAGGCCACGCGCCAGCCATTGCCATAGATCATCATCGGCACGATGAAATCGTCGTTGACGGTGTTCGCCGGCAACGCCTTCCAGGCTTCCCGACGCAGGGCATAGAAGGCGCCGTGCAGGCCGAGCGGAGCACCAAGACGTGCCTCGCCACGCTTCACCGCAACCTGCTGCTCCCAATATTTCTGCTCGCCCTTCGACCCTGGCCGCGCCAGCCGGTAGGTGCCGCCGACCGCACCGAGTTTGGGGTCCGCGAAGTGCGCGGCGGTCCGTGTAAGCGCATACGCCGGCAGCATCGCACTCACATCGGACAAAGCGATTATTTCGGTTTGCGCCAACCGAATGGTTTCATTCAACACCGTAACCTTGCCGCGATTTCTGGTGTGCTCGATCACGTCGGCATTCAGATGAGCCGCGCCGGGCTCACGCAAGGTGGCGCGGGCGATTTCAGCTGTCCGGTCGCTGCAGCCATCACAGGCGATCACGACGCGGAGCAGGCCGGCAGGATAATCGAGCGCGGCAATATTACGGATTTTATCGGCGATATAAGTGGCCTCATTATAGGCCGGCATCACCAGGGTGATCTCCGGCAACTCGGCCGGTGCGGTCACTTCAATGGAAGTCGTGCGCTTGGCGGCAAATCGCATCAGCAGCGGATAGCCGACATGGTGGTAGGCCGTTAGTGCGAGTGCTCCAATAGTAACGACATCGATCGGGGTAGACATACGCGGCTTCCTTCGCCAAGGGCAAGTTCCAGGTAAGCCTGGGCGATGGAATCCAGATCCGCTGTCTTCAAAACGAAGCTTCGCGGATTGCAGTTACCGTTTCGCACCAGGCCTTCTTGCAGGGAACACTGCAAGGCCGAGGCCAGCGCGGAAGGGTCTTCGGAAGGTACGAGATGGCCGGTTGCGTTGCAAACTGCATCGCAAACTCCGCCGACGCGGGTGGCCACCACTGGAATGGCACAGGCTTGCGCCTCCAGCAGCGAAAGCGGCAAGCCTTCGGCACGTGACGGTAAACAGAACACATCGAGCGCCGGGTAGAAGGCCGCCATGTCGTCAAGATGGCCGAGAAATGCAACGCGATCGGCAATGCCGAGTGCGACGGCCTGTTGCTCGAGCGTCTCGCGCAGAGAGCCACTGCCGGCGATGGCCAGAATAACATCGCGAGCCAAGCCGCCATCCAGCCGCGCGAGGGCCTCCAGTGCAATATCGACACCCTTCACCTGTTCGAGCCGGGCGGAGATGCCGATCACCTTGTGGTTCAACGGCAGCCCCAGCGCGCGGCGCGCTGACTGCTGATCCGCTGGCCGGAAACGCGCAGTATCGATGCCATTCAGGATTACCCGGGGCGGCTCGCCGCCAAGTGCTGCAGCAACCGCGTCTGCCACATGCGCGCTGTCGGCGATCAGTTGGCAGCCGGACGCAGCCAGCCCAACCTTCGCTACCCGCCGGCGGCGTGGATCGGAAAGATGCCAGGCATCGTGCTCGGTATGCATACGCGCTTTTACCCCCGCGAGACGGGCCGCCGCGCCGGCATAGAGCAGCGGGCCAATATGATGGGTATGCACCGCCGCCGGTCGTAGCCGACGGAACAGGCCATAGAGATGGCCGACCAGTACGGGGGATAGGCCAGGTTTCTTGTCGAGGAACACCAGTTGGTCTCGCTGCGCGGCCAGCCGGGGCCAGGCGGCGATCGCTTCCTCGGCAGTGCCTTCCAGGCTGACCACCAGCGTTGGGGTTCGGAGTTGCTGACGCCTTGCGAGTTCCAGCGCCATAACCTCCAGGCCGCCTGGCCGGAGATGCTGCACGACATGCAGGATCGTTCCGGGAAAGGCTGAATTGGGCACCGCGGACTGGGTCAATGCGGCTTCGCTGGACATCGTGAAACCTTCCTCTGCTGGATTACGCATAGTGGCTGGGCGCCATGCGTGCCAGTACCGGAACACCTGTAAGGCTTTCCATATCGCGGATGCTGCGTACCGAGGAGTCGGCGATTTCCATCAGCGTTGCCAATCCGGCACCGAGCACGATACCAGCGACCAGGCCAGCAAGAGTGAACAGCAGGGTGATCGGCTTGGTCGGTTTGGTCGGCTCGGTTGGTCGGTCGATTACCGCGATGCGCTGGGGTGCCTGGTTGCGTGACAGGTCGCCAGTGATCTTAGCCATGTCGAAGCGATGGCGAAGTTGGGCCACGAGATCGCTATTGACCTGCACTTCACGCTCGTGATCGCGCAGGGTCCGCTCCACCTCGCCGCCGGCCTTCACACGCTCGGTCAGTTCCGCGACCAGGCCGCGCAAATTCTCGGTCTCCGAACGCAGCAACTGCAAATGGGCGCGCGCTGCCTCGACCAGAACCACCTGCGACACCAGCAATGGTTGCACGTTGGTCTTTTCGGTAACCGCCGCGGCGGCCAGATTGAGGATACGGTCTTCGTCCACCGGCGGCGCGGCGGCCTCGGCGCGCACCAGGCTGGCGCGCTCCTCGGTCAGACGTTCCAGCCG
>CAINEA010000123.1 GCA_903847525.1 uncultured Acetobacteraceae bacterium
CCACCATCACCCGCTCCAACAGGTCCACCAGTTCGCGCAGCGCATAGGGCTTGGCCAGGAAAACGACGCCTGAGCCCCCCAGTTCGCGCCGCAAGCCCGCCTCCGCGTAGCCGGACACGAGGATCGCCGGCAGGTCCGGACGGGTCTGCCGCAACGCCCGCACCAAGGCCGCCCCGTCCATGCCCGGCATCACGACATCGGAGATCACCGCGGATATCGTCTCAATATCGCCGTCAGCTTCCACCAGGGCCAGAGCGTCATCAGCCGAGGCGGCCGCCAGCACGTGCCAACCCCGGCGCGTCAGGGCCCGCTCCGCCAGTTGGCGAACCGGGTCCTCGTCATCCACCAGCAGCACCGTGCGCTGCTTCGTCTCCGGCGCGGGCGGGTCCGGCAATTCGGCTGCCGCCGATGGCACTGCCACGGCCGCAGCGGCGTCCGATTCCGCATCGTATCGCGGCAGGTAAATGCGAAACCGGCTGCCCTGCCCGGGTGCGCTTTCCACCGCCAGAAACCCCTCCGACTGGCGCACGATCCCGTGCACGGTGGACAGGCCCAGACCGTTGCCGCCGCTGTCGCGCCGTGTGGTGAAGAACGGGTCGAAAATGCGTGGCAGGACGTCCGCCGGGATGCCCACGCCGGTGTCCTGCACCTCGATCATCACGTAGCGCCCGGGCGGGATCGTTTCCTCCCCCAGCGTCAGTGGCCGGTAGAGATTGATGTGCCCGGTGCGCAATGTCAGCGTGCCGCCATCCGGCATCGCATCGCGGGCGTTGACCGCGAGGTTGACCAGCACCTGGTCCAGCTGTGTCGGGTCCGCGCGGACCATCCGGCCTGGCGCTTCCAGAT
The DNA here is from genome assembly GCA_903847525.1 of uncultured Acetobacteraceae bacterium. Taxonomy (GTDB): domain Bacteria; phylum Pseudomonadota; class Alphaproteobacteria; order Acetobacterales; family Acetobacteraceae; genus PALSA-911. The sequence continues at coordinate 847 of CAINEA010000123.1, forward strand.
CCAGCACGAGGCGGACCTGCCCGCCGAGCAGCCGGCCCAACAGGGACGATAGAGCCGTGATCGCGTCGTTCACCGCCAAGGCACGCGGCTGCAGGGTCTGCTGCCGTCCGAAAGCCAATAGCTGGCGCACCAGCCCGGCGCCGCGGCAGGCGCTGTCCAGTATCTGCTGCGCGTCCGGGTCGGGCGGGCCGCCGCGCTCGAGTATGGCTTCCGCCGCGCCCCCGATCGCGGTCAGCAGATTGTTGAAATCATGCGCGATGCCGCCGGCCAACTGCCCCACCGCCTGCAGCTTCTGGCTGTGCGCGAGTTGCGCCTCCAGCCGCTTCTGCGCGGTGATGTCCGTCAGGCGCAGCATCGCGCCACTGAACGAGCCATCCGCCTCGCGCAGCACCGTGATCGACATATCCACCATGTGGTCGGGATCGCTCTGCGCGGTCTGGAGTCGGGCCGGCAGGGTTCCGGCTTCGCCGGAGCCGTTCAGCGCTTGGCCGAGTGCGCCCAAATCCACCTCGCGGAAGATCGCCGCCACGGGTGCGCCGGGCGAAAGATCCACCCGTCGGGCCACCATTCGACGCAGGGCATCATTTGCCCGAACGATGTTGCCCGCGCTGTCCGCCACCAGGACTCCGGCTCCCGGGTCCTGAAACAGCATCTGCACCAGCGGGTCCAGGTTCGCGCCAAGGCGATCGATCAACCGCTCCGGGCGCCGGCCGAACCCGGCCATCAGCCTCAGCATTGGGTGAGGCCTGAAGGCCGGGGCTTTGCCCCAGGCCCCAGCAGGGGGCTCTGCCCCCTGCACCCCCGCCAGGAGCCAGTGGGCCATGGACCCCCATCCGTTTGGTATCTTGGGAAGAGGGCCATGACATAGCCGATCAACCACTTCGTCGGTTTGACCCTCTTCCCAAGATGCCAGTCAAAGGGGTCAAGGGGATGACTGTCCCCTTGCGGGTGCAGGGCAGAGCCCTGCTGGGGCCTGGGGCAAAGCCCCGGCCTTCCGCTCACAACCGCACACCGCGGCTGAGGCGCCAGACATACGCGATGATTTCCGCCACGGCCTGGAAATGCTCCGCCGGGATATCGGCGTCCAACTCCACCCGGTACAGCTCGCGCGCCAGAGGCGGATTGGCCACGAGCGGGATGCCGTGCGCCTGCGCCGTCTCCCGGATTCTGGCTGCCATCGAATCTACCCCCTTTGCCAGCACCCTCGGTGCCGCGTTCGTCGCCCGATCATAGGCCAGAGCAATAGCGTAATGGGTAGGATTGGTAACTACCACCGTTGCCTGCGGGACAGCCGCCAGCATCCGCCGGCGAGCCCGCTGCATTCGGATCTGGCGGATGCGTGCCTTGATCTTCGGCTCGCCTTCCGACTCCCTGGTCTCGTCGCGGATATCCACCCGGCTCATCCGCAACCCGCGCAAATGCCGGAATCGGACCCAGAACAGATCCACCCCGGCGATCACCGCCTGCACCGCCAGCCCGGCAAGCAGGACGCGAACCACGCCGCGACCGATCAGCTGTGCCAGCACCGGCGGGTCCGGCAGTGGCATCGCCAGGAACCGGCGCAGGTCGTCCGACAGCACGAACCAGATTGCCGAGCCGATCGCGGCGATCTTGGCGATCGACTTCGCGGCCTCCATCAGGCTGTCCACGCCCAGCAACCGCCGCAGGCCGGCCATGGGGCTGATGCGGGCCGGGTCCGGCTGCAATGCGGACAGGTTCAGCAGAAACCCTGTCTGCAGCAACACGCTGCCAGCCCCGGCTAGCAACACGCCGAGCACCAGCGGCCCCGCGGCGGCCAAGGCCGCCAATGCGGCTTGGCGCAACACCGCGCCGCCGCCATCGGAAAGGTCCATCGTATGCGCCCGTGCCAGGAAGACGCGTAACGTAAGCGCCAGCCGTTCCAGCGATGCCGGCACCGTCAGGGCTAAAATCAGGCAGCCCGCGCCCAATCCGGCAAACGCCGCTACCTCACGCGATACCGGGACTCGTCCTTCTTCCCGCGCCTGCTGCTGGCGGCGGGGTGTTGCGGCTTCCGTCCGATCTTCCTGGTCCGCCCCCCCAGCCAATGCCGCCTACCCCAGCCCCGGCAACCCAGCATACACGTCCCCCACCATCCCCTGCCACGAGGTGAGCAGCATGGAGACCAGCGCCGCGAACATCGCCAGCCCGCCCAGTATCTGTGCTGGCATCGCCACGAAATACACCTGAAGCCGCGGCACCAACCTGGCGATGATCCCGACCGACATCTGCCAGATCACCGAGGCCGCAACGAACGGCGCCGCGAGCCGCAAGGCCAATGCGAACCCCTGCGCCGCAGCACCCAGCGCCGTCTGGGCCAGATCCCCCGCCGGCAACAGCGCCCCTGGAGCGATCAGCCGATAGCTCCCCGAAAGCGCCGCCAGCGCCGGCGCATAGAGGCCGGAAACCAAGACCACCAACGGCGCCGCCAATGACAGCATCCGCCCCAGCGCCGTCGCCTGCGCGCCTCGGTCGGCAATTCGTTCGCGGCCATCGTCAACATGCTCGGCGCACTCGTCGTGGCCTGGCTGCGCGTGGCAACGCGGCCGCGCACCTTCCGTATGACCTCGCTGGTGCATCAGCTCGACA
>CAINEA010000124.1 GCA_903847525.1 uncultured Acetobacteraceae bacterium
CCCATCCACCGCGGCCATGCCCAGCACCTTGGTGCCATAGTCGCGCCACTTCTCCAGATCGGGCGTGCCGATGACGACATAGCCCAGCTCGGTGATTTTCATTGTTCCCCTCTTTCCGTCCCCGCGTTGCGCAATCTTATAGCAAACAAAGTCCGCCACGATCCACTACAGGATTGATCCTATAGCCTTCTCGATTGGCGATCGCACGGTTCTCTTTTGACGATGGCTTATCAGACGACACCTAATAATTCATTGAATAGGCCCCTGGATGCATCCAAATATTGCGGCCGTGATTTGGATCAACTACAGACAAAAGTGAGCTTGCCCCTGCCTGACGTCTCCCTTGGCTGATATGAACAGATCAGCGAAGGGGTATCAGGATGAAGGACGGAATGAAGGCGCGCTATACGCTTGAGTTCAAGCGGGAGGCGGTGCGGCTTGTGCATGGTGGGGAGAAGGTGTGTGCGGCAGCCCGGACGTTGGGCGTTTCAGGACAGACGCTGGATAACTGGGTCAAGGCGGAGGCGGCCGGTCGCCTTCGTGATGTCCGTGGCAAAGCCGTTACCGCTGAACACATGGAGATCGCACGGTTGAAGGCCGAGCTGTCGCGGGTGCGTATGGAGCGCGACATCCTAAAAAAAGCGGCGGTATACTTCGCGAGGGAGTCGCGGTGAGGTATGCCTTTATCGAGCGACATCGTGGCGCCTGGCCGATCGTGGTCCAGTGCCGTGTCTTGCAGGTCAGCGCCAGCGGCTATCATCAGCATCGATTGCGGCAAGCCGCAGAGGTTGGTCCGAACCAGCCAGACCGCCGGCTCAGCGACACGGCCTTGGCAGTGCACATCAAGGCGGTCTTCGCCGAGATGAAGGGTGCCTATGGCTGGCCGAGGATTTGGCGTGAGCTTGCTGCACGCGGCATCCGGGCAGGCAAGGAACGCGTGCGCAGGATGATGAAGGCCTGCGGCCTGCGTGCCCGTGGCAAGCGCCGGTTCAAGGCAACCACGAACAGCGCGCATGATCTGCCGGTTGCTCCGAACCTGCTGGCGCGCAACTTCGCCGTGGATGCGCCGAACAGAGTCTGGACGGGCGACATCACCTATATCTGGACCGAAGAAGGCTGGCTTTACCTCGCCGTGGTGATCGATCTGTTCAACCGGCAGGTAGTCGGCTTTGCGATGGGCCAGCGCATGACGAGAACGTTGGTAATCGATGCGCTACGTATGGCCTGGTTCCGTCGTCAGCCGACCGCAGGCCTCATCTTCCACTCTGACCGTGGCAGCCAATATGCCAGCAACGACTACCGCAAACTCCTGCGGGACTTCAAAATGGAAAGCTCGATGAGCCGCAAGGGTGATTGCTGGGACAACGCCGTGACCGAGACACTGTTCGGCTCGCTGAAGGTCGAACGGCTCCACGGCATGCGCTTCGCCACGCGACGTCAGGCCAAGGACGAGGTGATCGACTGGATTACCTTCTACAACCATCGGCGGCTGCATTCGACGCTGGGTTATACCAGCCCGATGGCATTCGAACAGAAATGGCTTGCCGGGCAAAGCACCTTGGCAGCATAGTCAACGCGTCAAGGGAGACGCTGGACGAGGGCAAGGTCAAACAGCCACTTAGGAGACTGCAACATGAACGCGACGAAGAAACTCCATGACGTGGGCCAGAGTATCTGGCTCGATAATATCACCCGC
>CAINEA010000125.1 GCA_903847525.1 uncultured Acetobacteraceae bacterium
AAGATCGCGCAACTCGGTCGATGAAAGTGAGAGCAAATCCGGGGCAGGAACCATGCGCGCATTGATTCAGAACGCGCCGCGTCGCGAAAGCGAAATCGACCCCGTGCCCGGAGTTTTGCTCCGGTTACCCTGAGCGACCCTAAGCCATTGGAAAATCATTGTTTATTCCCGTTTTGGCTGTCACCAGCAGGTTTTGGAACCGGTGACAGGGTTCTGGTGACATTTCGGCCGTGACTGAGGCTCGCCCCAGTCAGTCGGCGGCGGTCTCGGTTAGGCGGTAGACCGAGCTGCGGGCGATGCCGAGTTGGCGAGCGATGGCAGCCGGGCCGAGGCCCTGCGCTCGCAGGCTGGCGAGGGTGGCAGGATCGATCGATGCCTTGCGCCCGGCATACTTGCCCTCGGCCTTGGCCTTGGCGATGCCCTCGGCCTGGCGCTCCTTCATGATCTCCCGTTCCCAGGTCGCCACGCCGGCCAGGATGGTCAGCATGAGCTTGCTGGTGGGGTTGCGGGTGTCCAGGCGCTCACCTCCCATGGATAGCACCACCAGGCCGACGCTGCGGGCTGTCAGGCGCTCCACGATGGTCAGCAGCTCGCCAGTGTTGCGCGCCAGGCGATCGGGCTTGGTGACGACCAGTGCGTCCCCTTCGCGGAGGAACTCGAGGCAGGCGGTGAGTTGGGCGCGGGTGGCGATCGAGCTCACCTTCTCCTGGAACACCTTGCCGCACCCGGCGGCGGTGAGGTCGCGGATCTGCGCCTCGAGCCCGGCGTTCTGCTCGAGTGTAGAGGTCCTGGCATATCCGATCAGCATGGCGGCGTCCTTTCGTCCTATTAGGGTCTAGAGGTTCCGTCTCTAACCGTCCGATATTCACAATGCAACCCTAATCGGACGCACAAGCCGCACAAACCTGTCATCTGTGATACGTCCGGCTAGGGCAAGCCCTAATCGGACGCGCTACTGTGCTGGCGCTGATCCTGTGTCGCCCGGCCGCGCAGCCGATAGGTGGCCCGCGCCGCTGCCGAGGAAGGACAACCTCGGCGTCGTTCAGAAACCGGCCGGCGGAGGGGGTGCCCCGGGTTTCGCGCGCCGCGCGGCTCGCGCGGGTGTGCCACCGTGGATTTTTCCCGTTGGCCCAGTTTTCAAAAATCGAACCCCCGCACCGAGGGGTGCGGGGGTGTCAAGCCAGTTCAGCGTCGGGAAAGCTTACGTGGCGACCAGGTCACGCAGAATCGAAGCGATTATTTGTTCGTCCGAGCGGGGGGGTTGTGAACTGTTCAAATAACTCGGCTCCCAGGCAACAAGGGCCCTGGCTTTCGCGCGTATCCCTTCCATGGTCTGAGCTTGGATGGCGGCAATGCGTTCTACCAAGTCCCCTTCCTCGCCAACGATAGCGTCTTCTTTGGCCGCCAGGGAGGCCGCCGCCTTGCTGCCTGGACGTTGGCTGCGGGGTAAGGCGTTAAACCGCTTGGCCACCTCCCTGAGCGCGGCGCATTCCGCGATCAAATCAATGTCGGCGTCCGGTGTGTGGGCGATGATATTCATGGCGTAAGCGATCGACCTCAGCTGTTTCATGTAGAGGGCGTTCGCGTGGCGGGCACTATAGGTCCGCGGCGTGGTCTTTGGCATGGCCGGTCTCCTTATTGTTCTGCCGGCTGAAATTAGCCGTGCGCTTAAATGATAACCATGATATCATTTAGAGCCAAGGTTAAATCGCAAAGGCATCAAATGATAACAGGGCAACAACTTAGAATGGCGAGGGCGGCGCTGAAAATGGGGGTTCGGGAGTTGGCCAATCTGGCAAAGGTGTCCCCGGCGACAGTCACCAGGATCGAAGGCGGCGGCTCAGCGCATGCATCTACACTGGCGGCGTTGCAAGCAGCGCTTGAGGCGGCCGGCGTGACATTCATCGAAAAGAACGGCGGCGGAGCTGGTGTGCGTTTGGGATCGCCAGCGCTGAAACCTGAATAGATGTCCGGTCAATGTCCGGTCAGGTTTTCGAAACGGTGAGGAATATCGGACCTAAATCATTGAAAGAATTGGTGAGCCGGGCGGGGATCGAACCCGCGGCCAGTTGATTAAAAGTCAACTGCTCTACCGCTGAGCTACCGGCCCAATTCTTGTGCGTAGGATGCGCAGGCGTGAGTCGCGGCTGCCTGTCGCGTGCTTAAAACGACAGGCCGGGCACCACGTCAAGTCAGGACGGCGCGGGACAGGGGCGCGCCGCCCTGTTTTGATAGTGGCGGCCTATGTCTCGTCGGCGGCCACGCGCACCGTGACGATCTTGTCCGGATTGGTGACGGTCCCACCGCCGCCAGAGCCGCGCTTGATCTTGTCGATGAACTCCATCCCGGACACCACCTGGCCCCAGATCGTGTACTGGCCGTCCAAATGCGGAGCGGGTGCGAACATGATGTAGAACTGGCTGTTGGCGCTATGCGGGTTGGCCGTGCGGGCCGCACCCACGGTGCCGCGCAGGAAGTGCTTCTTGGTGGTGAACTCGGACGGCAGGTCGGGATAGCTGCTGCCGCTGGTGCCAGTTCCCGTGGGATCGCCGCCCTGGGCCATGAAGCCCTCGATCACGCGATGGAACGGCGTGCCGTCGTAGAAATGCTCTCGCGCCAGCATCTTCACCCGCTCCACGTGCTTCGGAGCCAGGTCGGGGAACAGTTCGATAACCACGCGGCCCGTCGTCAGGTCCATGTGCAGGGTGTTCTCGGGATCGGACATCTTGGATCTCACTATAGGAAAGGTTGTGGGTAGCCGCTCACCGCAGAAGCGGCGCTATTTCACGTCCGCGGCAACGCGCATCGAGACGATCTTGTCGGGGCCGCTGACAGTGCCGCCGCTGCCCGAGCCGCGCTTGATCTGGTCGACGAATTCCATGCCGGACACGACCTGGCCCCAGATCGTGTACTGGCCGTCCAGGTTCGGCGCCGGCGCGAACATAATATAGAACTGGCTGTTTGCACTGTCGGGATTGCTGGTGCGGGCAGCACCCACCGTGCCGCGCAGGAACCGCTTCTTGGTGGTGAATTCGGCCGGCAGGTCGGGGTATTTGCTGCCGCTGGTGCCAGTTCCGGTGGGGTCCCCGCCCTGGGCCATAAAGCCATCGATCACCCGATGGAAGGGCGTGCCGTCGTAGAAATGCTCACGCGCCAGCATCTTCACCCGCTCGACATGCTTGGGCGCCAAATCCGGCAGAAGTTGAATCACCACGCGGCCATTCTTCAGGTCCATATACAGCGTGTTCTCCGGGTCCACCTTCGGCTGGGCTGCCGCGCGATCGGACAAAATTATGCCCACAACCGCGGTTGTCGCGGCGAAAGTGGAGGCCAGGGCGATACGTCGCGTAATAGGGCGCATGGATGTCTCCAAGGTGGCGAAAGGAAAGCGGATCAGGTGCGGCCGATCCGCTTCAGAGTACGGTCAAGCGTCAACGACGGAACGAAGCTGGAAATGTCGCCACCAAGCGCGGCGACTTCCTTCACCAGGCGCGACGCGATGAACTGATGCCGTTCGCTGGCCATCAGGAACACCGTCTCGATGTCCGGCGCCATGCGGTAGTTCATGCCGGCCATCTGGAACTCATAGTCGAAATCCGACACCGCGCGCAGTCCGCGCACGATCATACAGGCGCCGAGCTTACGGGCAAAGTCGATCAACAGGCCCTGGAATGGCAGCACCTCGATCACGGTGCCGTTGCGGCTGGCGATTTCCTGGATCTCAGCCTGGACAAGCTCTACCCGCTCCTCCAGCGAGAAAAGCGGTCCCTTGCCGGTGTTGATGGCAACGCCGATGACCAGCTTGTGCATCAAACGCGCGGAACGCGCGATGATGTCGATATGGCCGTTGGTCACAGGATCAAAAGTGCCGGGGTAGAGGCCGATCCGCTGCTTGGAACCGTTTTCAGCCATTCGTGTCGTCCTCCGTTCCTTCGCCGGCTTCCGGGGCAGCGTTCGGTGAAATTCCGCTCGCTTCCTCGTCCGGGTCTTCTTCTGCAGTCGCCTCTTCCAGAACCGGAAAGACGCTGGTGACCCGCTCAGCCGCGTTCAGGCGAAGCAACATCACACCCATGGCCTGCCGCCCGGTGATACGAACCTGATCGCCGGGCACGCGGATCAGCCGGCCGGCATCGGTCATTAGCATCACGTCGTCACCCGGACGCACAGCGAACGACGCAGCCACCGCGGTGCCATTACGCTTGGACAGCGTGATATTGGCAATTCCCATCCCGCCGCGCCCGGCCACCCGATATTCATATGCGGAAGACCGCTTGCCGAAACCGCCATTAGTGACGGTAAGCAGCATTTCCTCCGCCGCTTCCAACTCGGCCACACGCTCAGGCGGCAGGGCGACATCGGCGACGATCTCGTCGGCTTCCGCAGCCGCTTCCACCGCTTCGCCTTCTTCCTCCACGCCGGCACGCCGCTTCTGGTTGGCGATTTTCAGGTAGGCGACCCGCGTCTCCGGATCGGCCTCGACATGGCGCAGCACCGACAGGCTGATCACCCGGTCATCCTTGCCCAGCCGCAGACCCCGGACGCCGTCGCTGTCGCGTCCGGCGAACACCCGCAGCGTGTCCTCGCTGATCTGGAAGCGGATGCAACGGCCAAGACGGGAGGCGAGCATAACGTCGTCGCCTTCCCGGCAGGTGGCGACCCCGATCAGGCTGTCCTCGCCGCCGAGGCTGGTTGGGTCCAGCTTCATGGCGATCAGGCCGGAAGCACGGACATTGCGGAAATCCGACAGCCGGTTGCGCCGCACATTGCCCGAGGCCGTGGCAAACACCAGGTGCAGGCTGTCCCACAAGGTCTCGTCCTGCGGCAGCGGCAACACGGCGGTGATGCTGTCCGACCCCAGTTCCGGCAGCATGTTGACCAGCGCCCGGCCCTTGGCGGTCGGGCCGGCTTCCGGCAGGCGCCAAACCTTCTCGCGGAACGCCTTGCCGGTGCTGCTGAAGAACAGCACCCATTGATGGGTATGGGCATTGAAACTGCGGATAACGATGTCGTCGCCGCGCGTGCCGGCACCGCTGCGCCCGCGTCCACCGCGGTTCTGCGCTCGATAGGTTTCCAGCGGCGTCCGCTTGATAAAGCCGTCGCGGGTTATGGTGACAACCATCTGGCCGGGTTCGATCAGGCTTTCATCGTCCTGGTCGGCCAACCCGTCGGCGATCTCACTGAGCCGTGGGGAAGCGATCTCGGTGCGGGCGGCAACCAGTTCCTCGCGCATGACCTCCATCCGGCGGATATGCGAGCCGAGGATCTCCAGCAACTCCTGGATGCGAGTGCCGACTTCGATCAGTTCCGCCTGGATCTTCTCGCGCTCCAAGCCGGTCAGGCGGGCCAGGCGCAGTTCCAGAATGCCGCGCGCCTGGTCTTCGGTCAGGCGGACCGTACCGGCTTCCGTCACCTGATTGCGATGGTCGTCGATCAACGCCAGCAGCACGCCGATATCGCCGGCGATCCAGTCCTCCGCCATCAACGCCGTTCGCGCGGTCGCTGCGTCCGGGCTGGCGCGGATGATACGGATCACCTCGTCGATATTGGCCACCGCGATGGCCAGGCCGACCAACAGATGGCCGCGGTCGCGCGCCTTGCTCAACTCGAACCGGGCACGGCGCAGAATGACTTCCTCGCGGAAGGCGATGAAGCACTGCAGCGCGTCCTTCAGGCCCATCTGGCGCGGACGGCCGTTGTCCAGCGCCAGCATGTTGATGCCGAAGCTGACCTGCAGCGACGTGAAGCGATACAGCTGGTTCAGCACCACGTCGCCGGTGGCATCGCGCTTCAGCTCGATCACCAGCCGCATGCCGGAGCGGTCGCTCTCGTCGCGGATGTCGGAGATGCCCTCGATCTGCTTGCCGCGGACCAGTTCGGCGATGCGCTCCTGCAAGGTGGCCTTGTTGACCTGGTAGGGCAGTTCGGTCACCACGATCGCCTCGCGGTCCTTGCGGATCGTCTCGATCTCCGCCCGGGAGCGAATGATGATCGAACCCCGCCCGGTCTCGAACGCATTGCGGATGCCGGACCGGCCGAGAATGATGCCGCCGGTCGGAAAGTCCGGGCCGGGCACGATCTTCATCAGGTCTTCGAGGGCCGTTTCTGGATCCTCGATCAGCGCCAGCGTGGCGTCGATGATTTCCGTGGGGTTGTGCGGTGGGATATTGGTCGCCATGCCGACGGCAATCCCGGAAGCGCCGTTGATCAGCAAATTGGGAAAGCTGGCCGGCAGAACCTTCGGCTCGTGCTCGCTGTCATCGTAATTGGCCTGAAAATCGACGGTATCCTTGTC
>CAINEA010000126.1 GCA_903847525.1 uncultured Acetobacteraceae bacterium
ACGAAGCCTGGTATTGGCTCGCAATCATCCTGATCCGTACTGGCGCAACCAACATCGCCGACTATGTGTGCGGGCGCCGCTTTCTGCACGTTGACCGGATCCTGTTTTCCACGGCGCTCGCAGTCTTCATTGCCATCATGGCTGCCTGGCAGCACAGGAATAATGACAGGCCCGGGCTTCCGCGGACCGATGCCAATTACTGGATCACGATGCTGGCGGCGGGCGTATTCGGCACCGCGGCGGGTGATGCTGTGCTAGGCGCCCTCGGTGGTCCGCACGGTATCGGAGGCGTGTACGCGTCGGCAATCCTGCTCGCAATGTTGGCAGTGCTGCTACTGTCAGGCCTTGGCGGACGCATCCAGATGCTCTATTACTACTGGCTGACGATCTGCGTAGCGCGGACAGCAGGTACGGCGATTGCAGACATGCTGGCAGAGAACGAGACCTTGCAGATCGGCCTGCCCCTAAGTACCACCATTACTGGCATTGTCTTCTTGGGTGTGTTGGTGCTGTTGAGATCACGTCCGCAACGCGATTGAAATACCGAGCCATGCAGAAGGTTGGCCTACCTTGAACATACGATGGCCAAAACGATTGTCTGATTTGACCGGGGTGGCGACCGATAAGCATCTGCCTTCTACGTCAGAAATTTGATCGGTAACCGGCAGTTCGGTTCAAGTGATTCTCGATAGCCTCAATAACAGGAGTTGGCCAAAAGTACGAATTGGCCAGAGTCGGCGTCCATGCTGTGGAATTTCAATGGCCGGTTTTCGGCTTCGAGTTTGTGCTGCCCAAGGGGTAGTTCCGACCCAAAGCGGAAGTTCAATTCCGGTCACCTTGAGCGTCAGCTTTGCGAGCTACAACTGACGCTGACTCGCCATGCTGGAGTCGGATGAGATTAAATCGCTCCGGAAAATTGCCGAGCCCGAGAAAGTCGACGAGCGCTACATCCAGCGGATGGTGAAACTGACCAGTCCTCGCACCCGACATCGTCGCTGCCATCCTTGAGGACGATCTCCCCGAAGGGATGACGCTCTTTGACATCGCAGTGGATCCGCGGGCGTTGTGGCCGGAGTAGCGGTGTGCATGTGGGGAGGGCGGGGTGCCGAAGTGGCACTTACGACACGTTGTCGGAGCACGCGGACAGGGGCTTGATAATGGCCTGGTTGAGCCATTGCAAGACGCCACCGCGCCGAATCTAATTACCCATGGTGAACCCGTGGCAGCCGATGTTTTGCGCCTGCGCATTGAGGAGGAACTGCAATGGTCGTTTGTCGTACCCGATTATCTGGAGCAGGTAAGTCTGACTGAGGTCGTCGCAATTGGTGAGCGATGTTGATCATCTGGAAACAGCCCGCGGGCTTTGCTAATCGGGCTGATTTCAAGCGGTTAGATTTCCTGTTGCGGCAAGGACGCGGCACGCCATTTGTGTGAGACAAAGCAAATAGCTACCACTGCCAACACGCCATTGGCGAATAACGCGTGGCGCACGCCAATCATGCTCACGGACGTTCCCGTCAGCACTGCACCGAGCGACATGCCGCCGCGCATGGCCAGCATGAATACGCTGACCGTCTGTCCGCGCAGGTGCGGTGATGCCGCGGTCTGCAGCAAGGAATTCGCCGAGGTATTGCTGACGCTCATCGATACTCCCGCGAGCGCCATGAGCACTGGCAATGTCCAGAACCAGGGGTTGATGGCCGCCAGGGCGACGATCACGCCAAAGGCAGCCGCACACCACGATATCAGCTGGCGCCGGTCAAGTTTTGCATCCACGAACAGAAGGCCGATGGCGCCGAGCAGCCCGCCAAGGCCAAATGATCCAACTGCAATGCTGAAATGGCTCACATCACCCTGGTGAATGCTTTTGACAAGTACGGGACAGAAGACAATCAATGGTCCACATAATGTGCTGACCACTATCACGGTGAGCAGCGCGCCGCGCAGATAAGTGTCTCGTGCAATTTCACCCAATCCGGTCATGAATTGGCGCCTGTCGAAGTGATTTGCGCCTGGGGCGGCCGTCTGGCGG
>CAINEA010000127.1 GCA_903847525.1 uncultured Acetobacteraceae bacterium
GGGTTCTAAGGGCTTGCCCTCTGCGGGGTCCAGGGGCAGCGTCTCCGGCGGTCTTCCTCGCTTCCCGCCTGCCCCGGACAGCAGAAGGGTTGCGACCGGGGGCGGCATCGGCCTATGCACAGGGTTCCATGAACACGCTGGACCCGATCGCCGAGATTTCGCACACCCAGATCATTTTCCCACAGGGAATGATGCTGGAGTGCGGCACCCGCCTGGGCCAGGTGACCGTGGCCTACCGCACCTACGGCATGTTGAACGCGCAGCGCACCAACGCAGTTCTGGTCTGCCATGCGCTGACCGGCGATCAATATGTGGCCGAACCGCACCCGGCCACCGGCAAGGCCGGCTGGTGGGATGCCGTGGTCGGCCCGGGCCGGCCGGTGGACACCAACAAGTTCTTTGTCATCTGCGCCAACGTGCTGGGTGGCTGCATGGGCAGCACCGGGCCACGCAGTTTGCGCGACGATGTTCCCGCCGCGGAGGCCAAGGTCTGGGGCACGGATTTCCCGCCCATCACGATCGGTGACATGGTCTGTGCGCAGAAGATGCTGGTCGATCATCTGGGGATCGGCCGGCTGTTCGCGGTGATCGGCGGCTCCATGGGCGGCATGCAGGTGCTGGAATGGGCGGCGCGGTTTCCCGACATGGTGTTCGCCGCCGTGCCGGTGGCGGCGGCGGCCTATCACTCGGCGCAGAACATCGCCTTCCACGAGGTCGGGCGGCAGGCGATCTTCGCGGACCCGGACTGGAACGGCGGGCGTTACTGGGAATTCGGCAAGATCCCGGCGCGCGGCCTGGCGGTGGCGCGGATGTGCGCGCACATCACCTATCTGTCCGAACAGGCCCTGACCCGGAAGTTCGGCCGGCGGCTGCAGAACGCGCCGAAGGGCCCGGGCGAGGCGATCTCGCTGTTCGGCGACATGTTCGAGGTGGAGAGCTATTTGCGCCACCAGGGCAGCACCTTCGTGCACCGCTTCGACGCTAATTCCTACCTGACTATTACAAGGGCGATGGATTATTTCGACCTCGCGGCCGAGCATGGCGGCGACCTGGCGGCGGCGTTTCGCGGCACCAAGACGCGGTTCTGCATCGTGTCGTTCACCTCCGACTGGCTGTTCCCGACCGCTGAAAGCCGGGCGGTGGCGCGCGCGCTGAACCGGGCGGCGGCGAACGTGAGCTTTGTCGAAATTCCCACCGACAAGGGGCATGACGCGTTCCTGCTGGACGAACCGGATTTCCATCGCACGCTGGCCGGCTTTCTGCAGGGCTGCGCCGTGCATGCCGGCTTGGCGGAATGGAGGTCGGGCCGGTGAACGATATGGCACCGGTGCGCCATGTGGCGAAGAACATGCGCGTCGATCTGCGGCTGATGGCCGAGATGATCGCGCCGGGAACCCGTGTGCTGGATATCGGCTGCGGCGATGGCATGCTGATCGAGCATTTGTTCCGCACCAAGCAATGCGATGCGCGCGGGATCGAGATCGACATGGCCGAGGTGACACGTGCGGTGGGGCACGGGCTGCCGGTGATGCATGGGGACGCGGACAGCGATCTGCAGCACTATCCGGATGCGGCGTTCGACTATGTCGTCCTGTCAAGGACTCTGCAGGCGGTGGAGCAACCGCGCGAGGTGCTGCGCCAGATGCTGCGGATCGGCACGCGGGCGGTGGTGAGCTTCCCGAATTTCGGCCATTGGCGTCTGCGGCTGCAACTACTGACACGCGGGCGTATGCCGATGACGGCAACCTGGAACCGGCACTGGTACGAGACACCGAATATCCACCCCTGCACGATCCAGGATTTCTTCGATCTGTGCGAACGCGAAGGCTACACCGTGGAAAGCTGGCTGGCGGCCGACGATGCCGGCATGCGCGGGCCGTGGAAACGATTCCGCCGGCTGGCCAATTTGTTCGGCGAACAGGGATTGTTCCTGCTACGACGAGCCTGAAACTTCGGCCCTCAACCGCACGTGAGTTGACAGGTCGAAAACCGCACAGCACGGTCTCGTTTCAAGGCACGTAATCCAAGGAGACGAACATGGCGCTGCGCAAATTCATCATCGAGCGCGATATACCGGCGGTCGGAACATTCGAGCGCGAACAGCTGCGCGGCGCGGCGGCGAAGTCCAACGAGGTTCTGCGGGAACTCGGCCCGGACATCCAGTGGCTGGAAAGCTACGTCGCGGAGAACAAGACGTTCTGTGTCTACCTCGCCAAGGACGAGGCGATCATAAAGAAGCACGCGGAAATCAGCGGATTTCCGGCCACCAAGGTGACCGAAGTGCGCAAGATGATCGATCCGACCACCGAACAGGCGGCCTGATCCCCCGCATGGATGAGGCGTGGCTGGGCCGGCTCAGGCCCAGCCGAGTTCCTTCAGGGCCAGGCTGGCGTTCCAGATCTTGATCATGTGGGCGATCTTTCCGCCCTCGAACTGCATGACATAGACGTAGTCGGTCCTTGTGGTCTTGCCGGTCGGCGGGATCGGTCCGCCAGCCAGATGGGTGCCGGTGAAGATACCGTAGGCGCAGACATTGTTGCGCTCGGCGTCGGTGGCGAAGGATTTGACCTGATAGCTGCCGTCGGTCAGAACCGTCAGCAGGCCCTTCATCCAGTCGGTGTATTGCTCCAGGGTCTTCACGTCCGCCAGCGGTTCCGCCTGCGCGGTGAAGGTGGCGTCCGGCGTGCACCAGGCCTTGCACCCATCCCAGCCCTTTCCTGTCTCGCAGGCATCGAAGAACGCCTGCGCCGATGCGGTGATCGTGGACATTTTCCAAAACTCTCCCTGATTGCCCTTTGTTTCAATGCCGGCAAGAGCGAACCCTGGAACAACCTGGATCGCTGTGCAACGGAAATCCCCGTTCGATGTCCGGGTCCGTTGGGTGGCGGCTCAGGCCGCCGCGCGCTTATCCCCGGGCCATCCTTCCGTTTGCGGATAGTGCATGTCCCCGTCCAGATGCACCTCCAGAATCTGGGCGCCAGCGGGCAGGGGGATGGCTGCCCTGCCGTCCGTCCAGCGAGCCAGCCTTGTGCCGCCTTGCTCCGGTTCCCACCAACCCTGCGCCAACTCCGGATGATCCACCGGGATTTCCGTGCGTTCGACCCCATCGTCGACCACGATGCGCCGGACCATGACGCCAAGCCGGCGCCGGTCGTCCAGCCAGGGCCGGACATCCGCCGGCCGCGCCGCGCGCGACAGCAGGCGGGCGGAGTCCGCCGGGCGAGCGAGCACGAATACATGCCGCCCGTCCTGCGCGAAGGCCGCGCGCAGGCTCCGGCCGCCGACCTCCAGGCGAAGGTTCGGCTCTGCCGTGGTCTGCATTTCAGCGACGGGCAGACCTAGCGCCTCGCAACGCTCCCGCAGCCTCGTCCAGACCGGCTGCACAAGCCCAGGATCGACGGCGAGCGGCGCGCAGGCATCGGTCCGCCAGCGCGCGTGGCCGGCGTCGATGCCGAATTGTGGATGCAAGGTCAATGGATTGCCCTCCGTCTCAAACAGCATCCGGTTGCCGGTGTCCAGGTAGCTTTCCGTGGTCAGCCCTTCCGACAGCAGCACGGCATGCCTTTCCAGTTCCACATGAAAATACTCGATCGCCGAGAAACGCGTGTCCTGGACGATGCTGCCGCCGTTGACCAGCAGCCGGGCGGGGATCAGAACGCCGTTGACGAACACGCAATGTTCCGGCGAGACGAGCAGGTCGCGGTGCGGCAGATTCTCGGCGAATGCACCACGATGGATGCGGATCGGGTGCGCGCATTCGGGCCGAGGGTGCCTCCGCAGATCGACCCGGCGGCGGCCGATCCAGCGGACCGGCTTCAGCCAGCGCACGCCCTTGTCGATGGTAACGACCAGATCGCCCACGCGCAGATCCTGCACCGCCGCCTCGCCATCCGCGGCCAGAATCCGCGTTCCCGCGGCAAAGCAGACGATTTCCACAAACGAGGCATTGTTGGTCGCGTCGAAGCCGGTGAGGAAGGAAGGGGACACTCCCGATGCATACGCGACATGGGTCAGCTGATAGGTGCCGCCGCCGTTCAGGTCGATCGTGATGTTGCTGCCGCTGCCCTGGGCATCGTTGAACAACAGGTCATTGCCCAACTCGATCCTGTCGCCATAGCCAAGGCCACTGATCGGGCCGCTGTAACCGGAACCCGGAATACCCAGGACCAGCGTTTCCGCCCCCGAGGTTGCGAAATGGATGGTCTGCGACGTAATCGGCAGTTGATCCAGTTGCAGGGTAGCATTGTTGTCGATCTGCATCGTACCGACGCCGGACACCTGACCGCCGATCTCCAGTTTCTGGCCCGCCACTGCGGCCTCGATCGTGCCTCCGTTCAGCACCGCGCCATTGATCCGGCCAGCACCGGAGATCTTGTGGCCTGACACGACCGACAAATTGCCAAGGCCGCCGATGTTCAGGTCACCGACCTCGAAATGCGAGAGCGCGTCGATCGTCACGCTCGAGCCGGACCACAGATACAAATTGCCCGATACGCGGATGTCGCCGCCGCTGTTTTCCGTCAGCGTGCCGATACCGCCAGCCGCGGCGGATGCGCTGCCGCCAAGAACGAGGCTGGCGGTTACCCCATTGCCGATCGTCCAGTGGGCGCCGCCACTGATGGTGGCGGTGGCATCGGCCTTATAGCCGATGATGGCATAGTTCGCCTCTGTCAGGCTGGCCCCGCCCGTTACCGACAGGGAAGCCGCAATCAGGGCCCCCGCGGACGGCGAACTGTTGTTCTCACCGATCACCATATAGCCGCGTGCGGTGGCATCCGTCGGGTCGCCGCCATCGAGCCAGGTGGTGCCCGCGCCATCGATGGTCAGGCTGCCGGTGGAAGTGGGGCCGGCGGACAATACCGTATAGGTTGCCTTGACCGTGGCGCCGGAGTTGGCACGCATCTCCGTGGGGCTCTTGCTGCCGGAATCGCCGATGACGATATGGCCACCCGTATCGGCCGAAGTTCCATCGCCGCCGGCATTCAGTGTGCCACCGATGACATTGGCAGTTCCAACGACGTTGAGGGCGAACTGGCCGGCGCTGGCCACCGAGGAGGAAGCGCCGGTGAGGTGCACGCTCCCACCTGCCGCGATCTCCAGATCGGTGGTGCCGGTGATCTGGCGAAAGGCCGGGCCGGTCAGCGTTCCGCCGGATGCCACGGAGACCGTGCCGTCGCTGTCGAAGATACTGCGCTTGGAGGAGAGCGGTCCATTGACGTTCAGGGTCAGCTGAGGATCGGCGAGGACCAGGGAACCAACGGATTGCGGCGAGGTGCCCGTATTCACGGTATAAGGCGTGCCTGTGTCGGTCGCGAATATCGCAGTGTCGCTCAATCCGGGAATTGAAGCCGTGGATGTGGCGCCACTGTCGATGCTCCAGTTGCCCGTGGGGGCGGGAGGCGTCGCCCAATTGCCATCTACCGCGCCGGTCCAGGAGGTGGAGTGTTTGCTGTTGATGGTGCTGACGATCAGATCGCCGCTGATATTGCGGGCGAAACGGAAGCTGCTGCCCGTCGGCGTGATGGCGCCGCCCCCGGGCGTGAGGGCCGGGATCGTGAAAGTGCCGGAAGCGTAGATACCGCTGGCCAGCACCAACGTCGCGGTTGTGACCCCACCGCTGGAGAGTGTCAGGGTGCCGGAGCCGTACACTGCCTGGTCGGCGGCCACTCCCGGAAGGTCGATCTTGTCGCCGGCCTGGTAGTTCAGGATACGGCCGGAGAAATTCAGCGCCTGGTCGATCGTCAGTTTATCGGTGCCGTCGCCAAAGAGCATGAAGGCGTCGGGTCCGACCGCGGTGTTGAATTCCATCGCTCCCGAGCGGGCCAGCGCATACAGGCCGTTCGCCTGCGCCAGGGCCGCGGTGACCGTCACCGTGCCGCCATCGGCCAGGACCGTGGCGTCGTTGTAAAAGTAGGCATTGCTGCCGGTCTGGATCGTCAGCGTCGCGCCGCCTGTGGCGCTGATGACACCGTCGTTGACGAAGCTGCCGGTCACAACCGGCGGACCCGGATCCTGCTGGATATCGAGGAGCATCGAACTCCCGCTGCCACCGACGACGATTGTGCCGCCGAAATTGTCGAACTGCCCGAACGTGTCGATTTCCGCTGTTGCGCCAACCGGGATCACGCCGGGATCGACGTTGGTGAACGTTGTCGTTTTGTCCATGCTGGCGCCGTTCGGCAGCTGGAAGGTTGCGTAGCCCAGGTAGATGGTATTGCCGTTCAATTCGAAACCTGTTTACGCACTTTTCTCAGCCAGTTTTCTTGACTGATCGTTGTCCCGCTCAAACATAAATATCGGCCAGCTTGAGCAACCGGTATGGCATGGGCGTGGTGCGGACGCCTGCCCAGAGAA
>CAINEA010000128.1 GCA_903847525.1 uncultured Acetobacteraceae bacterium
CGCGACGTGTCGGGAACCGGCGTGGGACGCGTGATCGACGTGAACCTGGTGGACAGCGTATTCAGCCTGATGGAGGGCATGCTGCCGGAATACGCGTTGGACGGTCGGGTACGTCAGCCGGTGGGGGCAGCGATCCAGACCGCCTCGCCGACCAACACCTATCCCTGCGCAGACGGGAAATGGCTGTGCATTGCCGGCAATTCGGACCTGATCTTCGCGCGGATGATGACGGCGATCGGCCGGCCGGAATTGGCCGAGGAGCCCCGCTTCAAAACCAACAACGGCCGTTGCGATTATCGCGCCGACCTGGACGCCGCAATCGCCGCCTGGACGCAGACATTGCCGGCGGCGGAGGCGGAGGCGAGGCTGGAGGCGGCGGAAGTGCCGTGCTCGCGGCTGTTCGACATGGCCGATTGTGCCAACGACCCGCATTTTCTGGCCCGCAAATCGGTGATGGCGGTGAACGATCCGCTGATCGGGCCGACGCTGCATCCCGGACCGGCGATCCGCCTGAACGGCGATGCGCCGGAGGCCGCGATCGGCTGGCCCGGGCCGGCGCTGGGGGCGCATAATGACTACGTCTTCTCCAAGCTGTTGCAGGAAAACCAGAGTGCCGTGGGAAAAAAGGACGCCTGACCAGCTTGTTGTTGTATTTTCCTGAGGCCTGAGGCGATAAATCGCGCATCCAATTCACCGTGTGGGGAAGATGCGCCGACTGGTCGTTCCCGCGTTGCTCAGCCTGTTTCTGGCAGCCTGTGGATCGTCGCATCCGCCGGCCGATGCGGGCAAGTATGTCGGCGGCACGGTGCCGCTGGAATGCGCGCCCTTCGCCCGGGCGCTGACCGGCGTGGCGCTGCGCGGCGATGCCGCCAGCTGGTGGGATTCCGCGGCGGGCCGATATGACCGCGGGCAGGCTCCGCGGGTCGGCAGCGTGCTGGTTCTTACCCGATCCTCCCGGTTGCCCTACGGCCATGTCGCCGTGGTGTCGCATGTGCTGGAGCGGCGGAAGATCCTGGTGACGCAGGCGAACTGGGTGCATCACCGGGTGACCGAGGACCAGGCAGTGATCGATGTGTCGCCGTCCAATGATTGGAGCCAGGTGCAGGTGTTCTGGCCGCCGTCCGGCCAGATGGGCGGCGGGGTCTACACCGCCTTCGGGTTCATCAACCCGGGGCGGAGGACCACGCCTGACGAGATCGCCGAGGCGACGCCGCGAGCGATCCGGCTGGCGAGTTCGGGATACTAGGCCAACGCCGAAAAACAGCCCGGCAGGTAACATCGCTTGCGGCCAGGGCCATCCTGCGCCATGTCCATTCTTTATCAGGGTCGTTGGCAAGCAGGGGCACAGGCCCTAGATTGACCCGCTATGAACCGGCGCATGGCCGGAGCCTGTGGGGCAAGGGATCGCCCCCATCGGAGGAACTATGGGTAGCTTCAGCATTTGGCACTGGCTTGTCGTGCTGCTGGTCGTTTTGCTGCTGTTCGGAAGCGGCAAGGTCAGCAATCTGATGGGCGACTTCGCGAAGGGCATCAAGTCGTTCAAGAAGAACATGGCCGACGAGACAGACGCTTCGATGGAAGCCACCGCAGAGAAGCCGGCCGGCACGATCTCCGGCCCCGGCGCGGCAGCGGGCAAGAGCACGACGAACGCGAGCTCGACGACCCAACACAGCTGACAGCATCCAGCGCGGGGCCAGCGACATCGCGCGTCGCACTCCGCGCAAAGGCGCACGCTTGATGTAGGCCGACAACTCCGTCACGATCAGACAGTGATCCTGACGGAGTTTTATCATGGCTTTGCATTACCTGGCGCCAACACCTGCCACCGTGCGGTTCGGGATGTTCGATGCCGCTTACCCGCCGGTCATGACGGTGGCTTCCGGTGACACAGTGGTGCTGGAATGCGTTTCCGGCGGCACGGAATCCATGCCACCCAGTGAAATGGGCCTGCCCATCCCGCCGGCGCTGCAAGCCATCCAGGCCGCCAACCTGCCGCGCATGGGCGGGCATATCCTGACCGGACCGGTGGCCATCCGCGGCGCCGAGCCGGGCGACATGCTGGAAGTGCATGTCGAAAAGATCGAATTCGGCGCGGAATGGGGGTTCTGCGGCTTCCGTCCGCTGCTCGGCACGCTGCCGGAGGATTTCCCTGAACGCTATATCACCCATATCCCGATCGACCGCGCCAAGCGTGTCTGCAAACTGCCCTGGGGCACCGAATTGCCGCTCGCGCCATTTTTTGGCGTGATGGGCGTCGCGCCGCCGCCGCAATATGGCACGCTGTCGTCCAAGGAGCCGCGCGAACATGGCGGCAACCTGGATAACAAGGAACTCGGCGAGGGTTCCACTCTGTTCCTGCCGGTGCACGTGCCGGGCGCGAATTTCTCCGCCGGTGATGGCCATGGCGTGCAGGGCGACGGCGAGGTCTGCATCAACGCGTTGGAAATCTGCCTGACCGGCACCTTCACCCTGACCCTGCATAAGGGCGGCGGCGCCAAGAACCCGCTGCTGCGCTTTCCCCGCGGCGAAAGCGCGACCCATTTCATTACGATGGGCATGAACGAGGATCTGGATGTCGCGATGAAACAGGCGTTGCGGGAAATGATCGCGTTCATTTGTTCGCGCACCAACCTGTCTCGCGAGCAGGCCTATACATTCTGCTCCCTGGCGGTCGATTTTCATGTCACCCAGACGGTGAACGGCGAGAAGGGGATCCATGGATTGCTGAAGAAGGGCCTGCTTTTCTAGCGCTTGTGGTTAGCGCTAGAGTTTTCCACAAGTTTTTGTGGTCCGACCTGTTTCTGTCGTTGAGTGCAGGGGCATTTCCCTATACCGTATCTGGTAGATACTGGTTCTGGGAGACCAAGATATGGATTGGACCGAAGAGACAATCGTCCGGCTCCGCGGCCTTTGGGCGGAAGGGCATTCGACCGCTGAAATCGGCCGCCGGCTTGGCGTCACAAAAAACGCGGTGGTCGGCAAAGCGCATCGCCTCGATCTTCCGGCAAGGCCGTCTCCCATTCGCCGCGACGGCATGCCGGGCGCTCAGCCGCGCCGACCGGCGCCACGCCGCGTGGCGGGTCCCACCCTGCCGCCGCTGAGTAGTTCATCCAACGGCCAGGGAAGCATTTCGCACGCCCCTGCGGCCAGGACCGATACCGCTACCGGTTCGGCACCCACATTGACCCCACCTCCGCTGCCCGCCCCAACGGTCCACAATGGGCTGGCCGCGGTAGCGGCCCCGCGCCCCGAGGCCATCCGGCCGGAGCCTGAACGCATCGTGGCCCAGGCTGTCAAGCCCGCCCCCTTCGCCGCCATGCCGCCAGCACGCGTGCACGCCGCGCCGCGGCCCTACGCCCGGTCCCTGACCTGCTGCTGGCCGATCGGTGAGCCCGGCACCAAGAGTTTTCGCTTCTGCGACGATGGGGCGGTTCCCGGAAAACCCTACTGCTCCACGCATGCGGCAGTCGCCTACGTAAAGGTTCGTGAGCGGCGGGAAGACGCAGCCTGAGCAAGACCGACCCTAGGGCACCGTTCGCGATTTAGTGTCCATGTGTCGGGATTCGTTGCTGTCTGCCATGTATCTGGCTATGGTGCGCGCTCGGCAGCCAGTGTTCTCCATCGGAGGAGTCAGATCAGGCGCTGCCGAGCGGGAAGGGCGTCGCGGGAAGATGCGTGAATCGGAGGCCCGTGCGCCCCTGTTCAACAGGGCGACAGCCGCGCCGGACGTGGCCGGAGCCGCAGGCAGAAAGGCACACGTAGATGCCGATTGGCACCGTGAAGTGGTTCAACCCGACCAAGGGCTACGGGTTCATTGCCCCGGATACCGGCGGCAAGGATATTTTCGTGCATATCAGCGCGGTGCAAAAAGCAGGTATGCGAACATTGAACGAAGGCCAGAAGCTGGGCTTCGAGATCGAGATGCAGCCAAATGGACGCAGCGCCGCGGTAAGCCTGTCCTCC
>CAINEA010000129.1 GCA_903847525.1 uncultured Acetobacteraceae bacterium
TCGCGCCGCAGATCGTCGTCGCGGTGCTGTCGCCCCTGATCGGCCGCCTCGCCAATCGCTGGGGCCGCCGCCCGGTCCTGCTCGCCGGCCTGCTGGCCCTGCCGTTGCGCGGCGTGCTGATGGCGATGGTCTCCGAACCGACGCTGCTGATCCCGATCGAACTGCTGGACGGGCTGAGCGGCGCCGTATTCGGCCTGATGCTGCCGCTGATCGCCGCCGACGTCAGCCGGCGCATCGGCTGCCTGAACCTGGCCATCGGCAGCTTCAACCTTGCCGTCGGCATTGGCGCGACGGTCAGCACCACCTTGGCCGGCGCCATCGCCGACCGCACCGACATCCACATCGCCCTGCTGGCCCTGGCCGCCGCCGGTGCCGCCGCCGCGACGCTCGTATGGGTGGCCATGCCGGAAACCCGGCCCATCCGCCACATCCACCCAGCCCGCGCCGCCGTCACGGCCTGACCCGGCACCGATCCGGTTCTGCCCGCAGCCCTTGCGGATCAGGCCCTCTCCGGGCCAGATGGCGCAAACACCGCCCAAGACCCCATCCCGGAGGAACCCGACATGAACGACCTGCCGCAAACCAGCGCGCCGCATCTCACCGAGCCCACCGGCGACTACCAGACCCTGCATGAATTCGTCGCCGCCGCCCGCCGCAACCTGCCCGACAACATCTGGGACTATCTGATCGGTGCCACCGAAACCGAGACCACCATGCGCCGCAACCGTCTGGAGCTGGACAGCCTCGCCCTCCGCCCTCGGGTCCTGTGCGACGTCTCCCATGTCGACACCACCAAATCCTTCTTCGGCAAAACCTCCCGCCTGCCGGTGATGCTGGCCCCGGTCGGCTCGCTCGAATCCTTCCACCCCGCCGGCGCCGCCGAAGCCGGCCGCGCCGCCAGCGAGTTCGGCATCCCCATCATCGTCAGCTCGGTCACCAAGCCCGGCCTGGAAGAAACCGCCGCCGCCGCACCCGGCCGCAAGATCTTCCAGCTCTATGTCCGTGGCGACGATGCCTGGGTAAACGACTACGTCCGCCGCGCCATCGACGCCGGCTACGAGCAGTTCGCCGTCACCGTCGACACCGCCTCCTATAGCCGCCGCGAGCGCGACATCGCCAAGCGCTTCGTCAAGCCCTGGCGCGCCGCCGCCACCGGGGTCGAATACCAGGCCTCCTTCAGCTGGGATAACGTCAAGCGCTTCAAGGACAAATGGTCGATCCCGCTGATGCTGAAAGGCATCGCCACCGCCGAGGACGCCCTGCTCTGCGTCCAGCATGGCGTGGACACGATCTACGTCTCCAACCACGGCGGCCGCCAGCTCGATCACGGCCGTGGCTCTATGGACGTGCTGCCCGAAGTGGTCGCCGCCGTCGCCGGCAAGGCCTCCATCGTGGTCGACGGCGGCTTCTGCCGCGGCACCGACGTGGTGAAGGCCATCGCGCTCGGCGCCGACGCGATCGCCATCGGCCGGATGTACTGCTACGGCCTCGCCGCTGAAGGCGCCTCCGGCGTCATCCAGCTTCTCCAACTCCTGGAAACCGAAGTGGCCATCGCCCTGGCCCTCCTCGGCGTCACCAGCCTGGCCGACCTGAACCGCAGCCACATCCACGCCGGCGCCCCACAGGTTACCGCCCCCCACGTGCACAGCGCCTTCCCGCTGCTGTCCACCACGCCCGAGGTTCCGCGCTGAGCCAGGTTGGGGCTCTGCCCCGAACCCCGGCA
>CAINEA010000130.1 GCA_903847525.1 uncultured Acetobacteraceae bacterium
CCGAAGCCACCCAACTGCGAGACGAGATGGAAGGGCAGGAGCAGGCTGTTGCTGCCCTGGATGCTGGCATAAAATCCATCCTCGAAAGCCTGCCCAATATCCTGCAGGACAAGGTGCCGGACGGCCCGGACGAGACTGCCAACATCGTGGTGGCCCAGCACGGCGAACCACGCGACCTTGGCTTCGAGCCGAAGCAGCATTTCGAGATCGGTGAAGCGATGGGGCTGATGGACTTCGCCACCGCAGCCAAGCTCGCCGGTGCGCGTTTCACGGTCCTGCGTGGTGCGCTGGCGCGGATGGAGCGCGCACTCGGCCAGTTCATGCTCGATCTGCATACCGATACGCACGGCTATACCGAGACCGTGGTACCGTCGCTCGTGAACAAGGAAACCGCCTACGGGACCGGCAATTTGCCGAAATTCGAGGACGACCTCTTCAAGACCATTGACGGCCGCTATTTGATC
Organism: uncultured Acetobacteraceae bacterium; assembly: GCA_903847525.1. Taxonomy (GTDB): domain Bacteria; phylum Pseudomonadota; class Alphaproteobacteria; order Acetobacterales; family Acetobacteraceae; genus PALSA-911. Next base: position 465 of record CAINEA010000130.1, read on the forward strand.
CCAACCGCGGAAATGCCGCTGACCAATATGGTCGCCGGCGAGATCCTCGCCGAGAAGGCGCTGCCGATCCGGGTGACCGCGCTGACCGATTGCTATCGCAGCGAGGCCGGGTCGGCCGGACGCGACACCCGCGGCATGCTCCGACAGCACCAGTTCCGCAAAGTGGAGCTGGTTTCCATCACTCATCCCGATGCCAGCGATACCGAGCATGAGCGCATGACGCAATCGGCCGAGAAGGTGCTGACCCTGCTCGACCTGCCGTTTCGCCGCGTGCTGCTGTCGTCCGGCGATACCGGCTTCACCGCCACCAAGACCTTCGATCTGGAGGTGTGGATGCCCGGCCAACAGGCGTGGCGGGAGATCAGTTCCTGCTCCAATTGTCGTGATTTTCAGGCAAGGCGGATGAATGCCCGCTTCCGGGCGGCCGACGACAAGAGCATTGCCTTCGTCCATACCCTGAACGGCTCCGGCGTTGCGGTCGGTCGCGCGCTGATCGCGGTGATGGAGAACTACCAGCAGGCGGATGGCTCGATCCTGATCCCGCCGGCTTTGCGGCCCTATATGGGCGGATTGGAACGGATTGCCGCCGCCTGACTGCCTGACAAGGGGGCGTCCGATCTGTTCCCTGCCAAGATTCACACGGGCTGGGTTTGGCCTTGCGTGGCCGCTTTCCTCATGTAAGTACGGTTCACATGAGTTGGTCAGGGCAAGGCGATCACACCGGCCGGCGCGGTTACCATCATGGCAACCTGCGGGAGGCGTTGATCGACGCCGCTCTGCATCTGATTGCCGAGAAGGGGCCGGCCGGGTTCACGATCGCCGAAGCGGCGCGTGCCGCCGGGGTCAGTCCGGCCGCACCTTACCGACATTTCCGCGACGCTGAGGCTTTGCTGGCCGCAGTGGCGTTGCGTGGCTTCGAGCGTTTCGCTCAGGCATTGGCCGCGGCTTGGAGCCGCGCGCGCCCGGATCCGGTGGCTTCTTTCGAGAACCTCGGACGTGCCTATCTTGGCTTTGCCCGAGATGAGCCTGGCTATTACGCAGCGATGTTTGATGCCGGATTGCCGCTGGCGGCCCATCCTGCGCTGCTCGCCGCCGGTGACCGGGCTTTCGGCGTTCTACGGGAGGCGACCGATGTGCTTTGCGCGCGCCTTTCGAAGGCTGAACGGCCACCTTCCCTGATGGTGGCGTTGCACATATGGGCCATGGCGCACGGGATCGCGTCCTTGTTCGGCCGCGGCGACGCGGCTCGGCGAAAATTGCCGATGTCGCCTGATGACCTGCTGGAAGCCGGGTTTCTCGTCTATCTGCGCGGCCTCGGCCTGCTGGACTGAATTCCTGCCTCGCGGGCCGTCTGGATTTCCTTGACGAAACGGCGTCTCAGCCTTATGTAAATGTCACTTACATTCACATGGAGGCCGAGATGTCCTATTCTCCGGATCGTCCCCAGCCAGGCAGCCCACCCTTCGGAGCCGCCGCCTATGGCCCGCCGCCATGGAGCGGATGGACTGCCTGGGATCCCGGGCCGATGTTCCGCGACTGGATGGCGTTCCGGCCGCTCCGGATCGCCCTGATTATCTTGGCGTTCTTCTGGTGGTGGCCGATCGGCCTCGCAACATTGTTAGTCATGATGTGGAGCAGAGGCATGGGATGCAGGAGCTACGGCCCGCGGGCCTTTCGTCAGAGCGGTTCGTCGCCGGACGGCGATTCCACGTCGCGTGGGCCGCAATGGTGCGGCTGGGGCCGTGGCGCCCAACGCGCGCCCGTGACCAGTGGCAATCGCGCCTTCGATGAATATCGGACTGAGACATTGCGCCGATTGGAAGAGGAGCAGCGCGACTTCGTCGGTTTCCTCGACCGTCTGCGCTATGCCAAGGACAAGGCCGAGTTCGATCAGTTCCTGGCCGAACGCCGCCAACGCAACGAGATGCCGCCTGCGGGGTCTGCCCCGGAGTCGTGGGAACAGCCGAACCCGGCCTGAAGGTTTTCGTCCAACCGAGGGTAAAGCTCTCTGCCGCGGACCGGCAGATGCGCCGGAAGCTATAGCTTCCGGCGCTGTTACAGCCCAGGTAGCGCAAGTCCTTATCCTTCCAGAACACCCGCACCGGCGTGGTATCGATGACCGTCTTGAGCAAGGTGTTCGACTCGGCCAGTTCCGCCTGAGCCTGAGCCTGTTCGGTTATATCCTTGAAGCACCA
>CAINEA010000131.1 GCA_903847525.1 uncultured Acetobacteraceae bacterium
ACGCTCGATGCGCTGATCGCTGCGGGCTGGCAGCTCGCGATATGCACCAACAAGCCTGTCGCGCCGGCACGGACGCTGTTGGCGGCATTGGGCCTGGCGGAAAAATTCGTTGCCATCGGCGGCGGCGACAGCTTCCCGGTGCGCAAGCCCGATCCGGCGCATCTGCTCGCCACGCTGGCGGCGGCGGGCGGAAAACCCGGCCGCGCGGTCATGGCGGGCGATCACGCCAACGACATCGCCGCGGCGCGTGGCGCCGGGCTGCCCTGCATCTTCGCCGCCTGGGGCTATGGCCCGGCAGGGATGGCCGCGGGATCGGACGCGATTGCCGAGCGCTTCGACCAGTTGCCAGCGATCGCCGAGCGGTTATTGGCGTAGTTATTCGCCCGCCGAGTCCCGAGCGGCACCGGGTCCGGCACCGATCAGGTAGGCGGTGACATCGCCGAAAAAGCTCGTCTCGAACTTCACGCGAACGGGCAATTTCGGCGCCCCGGGAACGATCGAGGCGAACCATGCGCTGCCGTGCCGCGCCTTGCCTCGATCCTCAGGCGGGTCCACGAGCCGGTAGCCGGCCAGCAGCTTGCCGTCGAAGTCGCAGCGCAGGGCGCGACCCTGGAAGCTGGACCGCGTGGTCGGTTCCAGGTCCGTCTCCCCGACGGTGTGCGCGGTGAACTGCACCGCGCGCCGGCCGTCGAATGTCTCTACCGCGGCATCGCAACGGCCGGTATCGGTGATGCGGCGGATCAGCAGGACCATGGCGCTGAGACTGTCCACGCTGTTGGCCTGAAGCTCTGTCGGCACCGGTTCCCGCTCGGTATCGTTCGGCGGTTCCAGGTCGCGCACGATCGGCTGGCCGCCGATGTAGTCGATCAGGATGCGCCGCGGATTGCCGCGCCAGAAGCCCTGGCCGGAATACCGCAGCGGCTCCGGGAACTGGCCGCCGAGCCGCCCTTCGGCGATGTCCAGTTGTTGACCGCGAAACAGCCAGCCGGCCAGCCCGAAGGTCCGGAATGCCACCTCGATGCGGTATTTTGCGGCCTGCAGTTCAAGCCCCGCCTCGATCCGCCCGATCCGCAGCCCATGCACATAAAGCTGGTAATCGGTATGCGCACCCGTGCCGGCCATAAGGCCAGGGGCGGTCGGCGCGGACACTGCGTCCCGCGGCGGTTCGTGCGGTGCGCGCCTCGCCTGCCCCCAGGCAGGCAGAGCCGCAGCGGCGAAACTTGCGATGAACAGGATCTGCCGGCAGCGCATGGCCCCGTTTAGCGGCGGGGCATCGCCCCGGCAACAACGCTCTGGCTTGACAGGGTCGAGGGTGCGCCCCTATCACGCCGCTCCTGGGATGGGCGCGTAGCTCAGCGGGAGAGCATCGCCTTCACACGGCGGGGGTCGTAGGTTCAATCCCTACCGCGCCCACCATCCCGGAAATTCTCCCAAATCTAGCCCAGCACCTTGCCGATTTCCTCCAGAACGGCGGGGTCCTCGATCGTCGGCGGCACGGTGTAGGCCTCGTGGTCGGCGATGCGGCGGATCGTCGCGCGCAGGATCTTGCCGGAGCGGGTTTTCGGCAGCCGGGTCACCACGCGGGCGTCGCGGAACGCCGCCACCGGGCCGATCCGCTCGCGCACCAGGGCGACCAGTTCCGTGCAGATCACCGCCGGGTCGCGGTTCACGCCGTATTTCAGCACCACGAGGCCGACCGGGGTCTGGCCCTTCAGCTCGTCCTTGGCGCCGATCACCGCGCATTCCGCCACATCGTGGTGCGAGGCCAGCACTTCCTCCATCGAGCCGGTGGACAGGCGGTGGCCGGCCACGTTGATGATGTCGTCGGTGCGGCCCATGACCCAGACATCGCCGTCCGCGTCGATCACACCGGCGTCGCCGCTGCGGTACCAGCCGGGGAAGTCGCTGACATAGGCGCTGATGTAGCCCGCGTCGTTCTCCCACAGCGTCGGCGCGCAGGCGGGCGGCAAAGGCAGGCGGACGCAGAGATTGCCGGTTTTTCCGGCCTCCAGCAGGTGGCCGTCATCGTCCAGAACCTGCAGATCGTAGCCGGGCGATGCCCGGCCGCCCGAGCCCGGCTTGACCGGGAACAGGCCGAATTCGCGGAAGCCGGCGGTGATCGCCCAGCCGGTCTCGGTCTGCCACCAATGATCCACCACCGGCAGGCCGAGCAGGTCCGCGGCCCAGACCGCGGTGGGCGGGTCGCAGCGTTCGCCGGCTAGGAACAGCGCCTCCAGCTTCGACAAATCGTAGCCGGCAAGCAGCTTGCCCTCGGGGTCCTGCTGCTTGATCGCGCGCATCGCGGTGGGCGCGGTGAACAGCACCTTAACGCCATGCTGGGCACAGACACGCCAGAACGCCCCGGCATCGGGGGTGCCGACCGGCTTGCCCTCGTACATGACGGAGGTGCATCCGGCGAGCAGCGGCGCGTAGACGATGTAGCTGTGGCCGACCACCCAGCCGACATCGGACGCCGCCCAGTACACATCGCCCGGCTGCATGCCGTAGATCATCCGCATGGAGTTGTGCAGCGCCACGGCATGGCCGCCATTGTCGCGCACGACGCCCTTCGGACGGCCGGTGGTGCCGGAGGTGTAGAGGACGTAAAGCGGGTCGGTCGCGGCCACCGAAACCGGCGCGTGCGGCGCCGCTGCCGCCTCGGCCTGCGCGAAATCATGGTCCCGACCGGCGGTCATGGCCGCCTGGGCCTGCGGGCGCTGCAGGATCAGGCAGGCATCCGGCTTATGCGGCGACATCTCGATCGCCAGGTCCAGCAACGGCTTGTACTGCACGACGCGGCCGGGCTCGAGGCCGCAGGAGGCCGAGACGATGGCCTTGGGGCGGGCGTCGGCGATGCGGGCCGCGAGTTCGGCCGCGGCGAAGCCGCCGAACACGACGGAGTGGATGGCGCCGAGCCGGGCACAGGCCAGCATGGCGATCGCCGCCTCCGGCACCATCGGCATGTAGATAACCACCCGGTCGCCCTGGGCGACGCCGAGCGCGGCCAGGGCGCCGGCGACCTTGGCGGTGCGCTCGGTGAGCTGACGATAGCTGAAGCTCTCCACCCTTCCGGTCATGGCACTGTCGAAGATCAGCGCCGGCTGGTCGCCGCGCCCGGCCGCAACATGGCGGTCCAGGCAGTTAAAGCTGGTGTTCATCCGCGCGCCGGGGAACCAGCGCCCGTACGGACCGGTGGCGGGGTCGAAGACGCGATCCCAGCGTTGGTCCCAGTCGATCCCCTCCGCCGCCTTCGCCCAATACGTCTCCGGCGCGGCCAGCGAGGCGGCATGGGCCGCCGCGTAACCCGCATTTGCCGATACGATGTTCATCTGTCTGCTATCCCTCTGATCCAGCACCCGGAGACAGAAGCGCCGGGGCATGCCCCGGCGCTTCGTTTGACACGTTAGCGATCCAGCGCGGCCCTCAGTCGCCAGCGAAGATGTCGCGGTCCTTGGTTTCGGGAACGAAGAACAACCCGATCACGAAGGTGCCCGCGGCGATTACGACCGGATACCAGAGGCCGTAGAAGATGTCCCCGGTCTGCGCGATCATCGCAAAGGCAGTGGCCGGCAGCAGGCCGCCGAACCAGCCATTGCCGATATGGTATGGCAGAGACATGGACGTGTAGCGGATGCGGGTCGGGAACAGCTCCACCAACGCGGCTGCCATCGGACCGTAGACCATCGTCACCAGGACCATCAGGACCGTCAGCAGCAGCACGATGATGCCGGGCTGGGGGCGGAAGACGTCGAACGGGTTGGCCATCTTCACGACCGTCGGGTTGGACGCAGCGGGGTAGCCGACCTTGGTCAACGCCGCGCTAAGGCCCGTGGCAAAGGCCGCCGTCATATCCTTCGCCTGCGCACCGGCCCGGGTCAGGTCGAACGACGGCACGACGGTATCGCCGATTTTGATCGAGGCGACCGTACCGGCCGGCGCCGGGTCCACATGATACATCACCGACCGCGCCGCCAGCGCCGCCTTGGCCTGGTCGCAGCTGTTGGTGAACTTGGAGATACCGGTCGGGTTGAACTGGAACGAGCAATCCGCCGGGTCCGCGGTCACCACCACGCTCACGGTTTCCTGCGCCTTGGCCAGGGCCGGGTTGGCGTATTCGGTCAGCATCTTGAACAGCGGGAAGTAGATCAGGGCGGCGATGATGCAGCCGGCCAGGATGATCGGCTTGCGGCCGATCTTGTCCGACAGCCAGCCGAACAG
>CAINEA010000132.1 GCA_903847525.1 uncultured Acetobacteraceae bacterium
CGTCTCGCTGGCGCGGCTTCCGGCGGGCTCCGCCGGCGGCTCGGATAGCGGGCCCTTGGCCCTGCCCTTGCGGGTCCGCCTGCAGCGCCTGCAGATCGATCGGATCGACATTGCCAAACCCGTTCTCGGCATCGCCGCGGCTTTCACGGCAAACGGACAGGCGGACCTGCCCTCGCTGGACCGGGCGGAAGGTACCGTGTCGTTACGGCGGCTGGATAAGCCTGGAGAGTATCGGCTGGACGCACGCCAGGATGCGGCCGGGCTGCACGCCAATTTGCGCGTGCGCGAGCAGGAGGACGGGCTGCTGGCCGCGGCAGCGGGGATCGCGGAGATCGGGCCGATCACGGCGGACGCGACGGCGGACGGGCCGCCCGATGCGCTGGCATCCCGCATCGTGCTGGACGCCGGCAAGCTGCACGCGGATGCCGCGGGCACGATCCGCCTCGACCACCAGACCGGCGAAATGCTTGTCACCGTTCCGGAACTCGCACCGCTCGCGGCACTTACCGGGCTGGATCTGCAAGGCCGCACGCGCCTGACAATCCGTGGCGCCCTGGCGGGCGGCTCCACCCATCTGGACGCGGAGGGGAATCTTGCGCTGACCGGCGGCCCGGCGAGGCTGCCGGCCCTGCTTGGCCAGGAAGCCAGGCTGCAACTGGCGGCGGATTTGCACGGCGACGACATCACGCTGACGCAATTCTCGCTTACCGGCGCGGCTGCGAACGCCACGGCCAAGGGCGCGCTGCTTGGGGAGACGCTCACCCTGGACTGGACGATCGGGCTGAAGAGATTATCCATCCTGACGCCCACCCTGGATGGTGCCTTGCAGGCCAGCGGACATCTTGCCGGCCGCCTGACCGATTTCGCCACCACCGCCGATATTACCGGAACTGCCGCGCCGGTCGGTGTTCAGGGGGAGCCACTCAGCGCCCATGTCGAAATCCATGGCCTGCCGGACGCACCCGCCGGGAGGATGACGGCCACCGGCGCGTTTGCCGGCGCACCTTTGGACCTGGCGCTGGACATGGCCAGCCTGGCCGATGGCACGCTGCACGCCAGCATCGGCCGCGCAGCGTGGCGAAGCGCGCAGGCGCATGGCGAATTGTCGCTGCCGGCGGGAGGCACGATGCCGCTCGGCCATATCGACCTGACATTCGACCGGCTGGCCGATCTTGCCCCGCTGGTCGGCCGGCCGCTCACCGGCGCTCTGACCGCAACCCTGGACAGCACGCAGCTTCGTGCCAGCCTGAGCCTGGAGGCCCGCAACGCCGGCGTTGCGGGCGTGGCGGCGGCAGGGTCCGTGAAACTCAGCGCCACGATCCCCGACCCTGCCCGTCCCGTGGCCGATGTCAGGTTCTCGGCCGACGCCTTGCGCGTGCCGGACCTGCCGGATCCGATCAACCTGACCGCCAGCGGGCAGATCGATCTCGCCGCGAGGCAGGCCACGATCTCGGCCCTGAACGCCGGTTGGAACCGGGAGCAGATTCGGCTGCTGAATCCGGTTCGGGTGAGCTACGGCAGCGCGGTAGGTATCGACCGGCTTCGCCTTGGAATGCGCCAGGCCGTGCTGGAAGCCTCCGGCAGAGTAAGCCCGACGCTCGACCTGACGGCCAGCCTGCGCGGTGTCACTCCTGAACTGGCGGCGCTGTTCGTGCCAGGGCTGGAAGCGGACGGGACCCTTCGCGCGGATGCCAGGCTGACCGGTTCGCCGGCGCGTCCGAGCGGCACGATCCGCGTGGAGGCTTCGGGCCTGCGCGCCCATAGCGGACCTTCCCTCGGCTTACCGGCGGGCCAGTTCAACGCCACCGCGAACCTGGCCGACGGGCGAGCCAGCATCGACGGCAGGCTGACGGCCGGCACGGCGTCCCTTACCGTGACCGGCGTGGCCCCGATTGCCGGCGGACCGATCGATTTGCGGGCGGAGGGCAGCCTGAATCTCGCCCTGCTGCAGCCTTGGGTCTCCGCTGCCGGGCGGCAGATCGGCGGCCAGGTGAGCCTGCGTGCCAATCTGCGCGGTAGCCTGGCCCAGCCCCGTATCGACGGGCAGGTCGGCCTGGCCAATGGCCTGATCCAGGACTACACGACCGGCCTGCACCTGACCGCCATCTCCGCCAGCCTGCATGGCGACGGCAATACTCTGCGCATCGACAAATTCACTGGCCGCGCGGGTCCGAACCAGGGCCGCGTGGACATGGCGGGCAGCATCGGCATCCTGGCACCGGGAATGCCAATCGACCTGACCCTGACCGCGCGCAACGCCCGCCCGCTGTCCAACGATCTGCTGACCGCCACGCTGGATGCGGACCTCGCTTTGCGTGGGCAGGCGAGATCAGACCTGACGCTATCGGGCACCATCAAGCTGCTGCGGGCGGATATTCGCATCCCCGAGCGCCTGCCTGCCAATATCCCCGTGCTGAATGTCATCCGGCCTGGCGCCAAGCGCCCGCCTCCGCCACCGCCAGGGCCGGATATCCGGCTCAGCCTGACGCTGAACGCACCGCGGCAGATCTTCGTGCGGGGCCGTGGCCTGGATGCGGAACTGGGCGGCGTTGTGCATCTGTCAGGCACGATGGCCAATCCGTTGCCGGATGGGCGCTTTCAACTCCGGCGCGGCGATTTCAGCCTGGCCGGCCAGACCATCACCTTTACCAAGGGTGAAATCGGCTTCGACGGCGGCAGCCTGACCGATCCGTCCCTGAACTTCCTCGCAAGCCGAACCGGCACCAGCGTCACCGC
>CAINEA010000133.1 GCA_903847525.1 uncultured Acetobacteraceae bacterium
GAGATCGCCGTGCAGCAGCTTGGCGTAATCAGCGCCGGCGTACCAGCGGCTGTCCCAAGTGCGGTTGATACCGAGCCGCAGCCCGATCGGATTGACTTTGTGACCCATCGGTTATGCCGCCTCTTGTTCAGCAACTTGCGTACGCTCGGCCACCACGATCTTCAGATGGCTGAACCATTTCTCGATCTTCGCGGACCGGCCGCGGCCACGCGCATGGAAACGGCGCATCACAACCGACTTGCCAACCTCCGCGCGGGTAACGACCAGACGATCGACATCGAGCTGATGGTTGTTCTCGGCGTTGGCGATCGCGCTCTCCAAGGCCTTCTTCACCTGCTGCGCGATGCGCCGCTTGGAGAAGGTCAGGGTTGCGACAGCGGTGCCGACCGGCTGGTTGCGGATGAGACCGGCAACCAGGTTCAGCTTGCGCGGGCTGATCCGGACGTTGCGCAGGACAGCCTGCGCTTCAGTCTCAGCCAGGGCGCGTGGTGCTTTTGGCTTGCTCATATTAGCCCCGCTTCGCCTTCTTGTCCGACGAATGGCCGGTGAACGTGCGGGTCGGCGAGAACTCGCCGAACTTATGCCCGACCATGTTCTCGGTCACCTGCACCGGCAGGAATTTGTGGCCGTTGTAGACGCCGAACACCAGACCGACGAACTGCGGCAGGATGGTGGAGCGGCGCGACCAGATCTTGATGATCTCGTTACGGCCCGATGCGCGTGACGCTTCTGCTTTCGCAAGCAGATAGCCATCGACGAACGGACCTTTCCATACGGAGCGGGTCATCTTACTTGCCCTTGTTACGACGACGGATAATCAGGCTATCCGTCCGCTTGTTGACGCGGGTCTTGTAGCCCTTGGTCGGCTTGCCCCACGGGGTAACCGGATGACGACCGCCGGAAGTGCGGCCTTCGCCGCCGCCGTGCGGATGGTCGACCGGGTTCATGACGACGCCGCGGTTATGTGGACGGCGGCCCATCCAACGAGCACGGCCGGCTTTGCCGATGTGCTGGTTCATGTTGTCGGGGTTCGACACCGCACCGATCGAGGCCATGCACTCGGCGCGCACCATGCGGAGCTCGCCGGACATTAGCTTGATCTGCGCGTAGCCGCTGTCCTTGCCGACCAGCTGCGCATAGTTGCCGGCCGCACGGGCAATCTTGCCGCCGGCGCCGTTCTTCATCTCGATATTGTGGATGATCGTGCCCACCGGGATCGCTGCCAGCGGCATCGCGTTGCCCGGCTTGATATCGACACGCGCACCGGCGATCACGCTGTCACCCACGCGCAGGCGCTGCGGCGCCAGGATGTAAGACAACTCGCCATCCTGATACTTTATCAGTGCGATGAACGCAGTGCGGTTGGGATCGTATTCCAGCCGTTCCACGGTCGCCGGCACGTCGAACTTGCGGCGCTTGAAGTCGACGAAGCGATAGGACTGCTTGTGCCCGCCGCCACGAAAGAACGAGGTCGTGCGGCCGTGATTGTTGCGCCCGCCCGAGTGGCTCTTGCCCTCGGTCAGCGCCTTCACAGGCTTGCCCTTCCACAACTCGGAACGGTCGATCAGGACCGTGCCACGCAGGCTCGGCGTGATGGGATTGAAATGCTTAAGTGCCATGGGTCTACGTTCCGCCTATGCCCAACTAATCACGAAAGACCTGTGGACAGGTCGATCGTCTCACCCTCGGCCAGGCTCACGAACGCCTTCTTCACGTCGGAGCGCACACCAGGACGGCCCTTGAACCGCTTGGTCTTGCCCTTCTGCACCAGGGTATTCACGCCGGTAACCTTCACGCCGAATAGACCCTCGACCGCGGCCTTGATCTCCGGCTTGGTCGCGTCAATCGCAACCCGGAACACGATCTGGCCCTTCTCCGAGAGGAGGGTCGCCTTCTCGGTGATCAGCGGCGCGCGAATGGTGTTATACATCGCCTCGCGGGAGAGCTGCTTCTTCCGCTTCGGGGTGGTTGTCTCGCTCATGCCGCGATCTCCTGAGATGACGTGCCCCTGGCCAGGCGCGCCTTCAGACCTTCGATCCCGGCGGTGGTGATCGCCAGAAATTCGTGATGCAGAATGTCATAGACATTCGCACCAACGGTCGGCAGCACGTCCACATAAGGGATGTTGCTGCTGGCACGAGAGAAGCCTTCGTCCACCACGGCATCGACGATCAGCACCGATTTCCAGCCGAGAACCTTCAGCTTGGCCACCAGGTCCTGGGTCTTGGCCGTGCCGATAGCGGCGTCGAGGACGACCAGCTTGCCCTCGGCCTGCTTCTGCGACAGCGCGGAAATCAGCCCGAGACGACGAACCTTCTTCGGCAGATCGTAGCCGTGGTCGCGCACGACCGGACCATGAACGACACCGCCGGTGCGGAACTGCGGTGAACGCAGGCTGCCCTGACGGGCGTTGCCGGTGCCCTTCTGCTTGTACGGCTTCTTGGTGGTGCCCGAAACCTCGCCCATGCCCTTCACCTTGTGGGTGCCGGCGCGGCGCTTCGCGAGCTGCCAGTGAACGACGCGGGCCATGATGTCGGCACGCGGCGCGGCGGCAAAGATATCGTCGGGTAGCTCTAGCGAGCCGGCCCGGCCGTTATCGAGGGTGGTGATGTCGATCTGCATCGGTCTGTCTTTCAGTCCTGCGGAGCTGCGGCTGACGAGGTGTCTGGCGCAGGCGCGGCCAACTCTGCCACCGGCTGCTCGGCCCCAATCTGTTCGACGATGCCGGCGGGAGCTTCGGCGGGAGCCTTGAGGGACGCCGGATATGGCGCGTCCTTGTGGCGGGTCTTCTTCACGGCATCGGTCACCATGACATAGGCGCCCTTCGATCCCGGCACGGCGCCCTTGATCATGATGATGCCTTTCTCAGCGTCCACGGCGGCGATCTCCACGTTTTGCGTGGTGACGCGCTCGCTACCGAGGTGGCCTGGCATCTTCTTGTTCTTGAAAGTCTTGCCTGGATCTTGGCGGTTACCGGTGGAGCCAAGGCTACGATGGCTGACGGACACACCGTGGGAAGCCTCCAAACCCGAGAAGTTCCAACGCTTCATACCGCCGGCAAAGCCCTTGCCCTTGGTGGTGCCGCAGACATCGACGATCTGGCCGGCGACGAAATGCGCGGCCGACAGCGTAGAGCCGGTTTCCAACAGAGCGTCTTCGGCGACCTGAAACTCGACCAGCTTCATCGCCGGCTCGACCTTTCCCTTGGCATAATGGCCGCGGTTTGCCTTAGAGACGTTCTTGACCTTCGCGTGGCCCCAGCCAAGCTGAACGGCGTTGTAGCCGTCATTGTCCTGGGTGCGGGTCGCGACAACCCGAACATCGTCCAAATGGAGCACGGTCACGGGGACATGGGTGCCATCATCGCGGAAGATCCGGGTCATGCCGAGTTTCTTGGCGAGCAATCCGGTGCGCATGGCGTTTGCATTTACGGTCATGGCTGGGCTCAGAGCTTGATTTCGACATCCACGCCGGCGGCGAGGTCGAGCTTCATCAGCGCGTCCACAGTCTGCGGCGTGGGTTCGACGATATCGAGAAGACGGCGATGGGTCCGAATTTCGAACTGCTCGCGGCTTTTCTTATCGACATGCGGAGAGCGGTTCACAGTGAACCGTTCGATGTGAGTGGGCAGCGGAATGGGTCCGCGAACCCGCGCGCCCGTGCGCTTGGCGGTATTCACGATCTCCTTTGTGCTGTTGTCGAGCACGCGGTGATCATACGCCTTCAGGCGGATGCGGATGTTCTGATTATCTATCATTTTACCAATTCGAAATTCGCTGCCGGTTCATTTATCAAAGAACGGGAGACTTGTCTGGTAGGCGGGCAGTCCGCTCCGGCGCCATCGCTGGCGCCGGAGCTTCGTCGAAGCAATTACTTCGTGATGCTGGCAACCACGCCGGCGCCGACGGTCCGGCCACCTTCGCGGATTGCGAAGCGGAGGCCTTCATCCATCGCGATCGGCGCGATCAACTCGACATCCATTGACACGTTGTCGCCCGGCATCACCATCTCGGTACCTTCGGGCAACTGCACCACACCGGTCACGTCGGTGGTGCGGAAGTAGAACTGCGGACGATAGTTGGTGAAGAACGGGGTATGACGGCCACCCTCTTCCTTCGTCAGCACGTAGGCCTCGCCCTTGAACTTGGTGTGCGGGGTGATCGAGCCCGGCTTGGCCAGAACCTGGCCACGCTCGACGTCGTCACGCTTGGTGCCGCGCAGCAGGGCGCCGACGTTGTCGCCAGCCTCTCCGCGATCGAGCAGCTTCCGGAACATCTCGACGCCGGTGACGATCGTCTTCACGGTGTCCTTAATCCCGACAATCTCGACTTCGTCGCCGACGTTCACGATGCCGCGCTCGATGCGGCCGGTGACCACGGTGCCGCGGCCGGAGATCGAGAACACGTCCTCGATCGGCATCAGGAACGGACGGTCGATGGCACGCTCAGGCTGCGGAATGTAGCTATCGACCGCCGCCATCAATTCCAGCACGGCCTTTTCGCCAAGCTCGGCATTGCTGTCTTCCAGCGCGCAAAGTGCCGAACCCTTGATGATCGGAATATCGTCGCCGGGGAACTGGTAGGAGGAC
>CAINEA010000134.1 GCA_903847525.1 uncultured Acetobacteraceae bacterium
TCCCAGGGCAGCGGCGCGCTGGCGTTTCTGGGGCGGGCCATCGCCACGGCGCTTGGTCGTTAGAAGCATGGGGCGCTGACGCATGACCGGTGAGGAGGCCAGGAAGGCGTTCCTCGGCTGGCTGGGCGATGAGCGCCGGGCGTCACCGCTGACGGTGGAGGCGTATGGCACCGATACCGCGGGGTTCCTCGGGTTCCTGACGCGGCATCTGGGGGCGGAGCCGGATTTGACGGCGCTGGCGGCGTTGCGCCAGGCCGATCTGCGGGCGTGGCTGGCCTCCATGTCCGCGGAGGGCGCGGGCAACGCGACGCGGGCGCGGCATCTGTCGGCGGTGCGCAGCTTCTTTCGCTATCTGAACCGCCGGCACGGGATGGAGAACGGCGCGCTGAAGCTGCTCGCCACGCCGCGGGCGCGCAAGCCGGTGCCGCGCGCTCTGGCGCCGAAGCACGCGCGCGCCGTGTCGGAGGATATCGGCGAGATGAGCGACCTGGCCGCCACCCAGGCGCGCGACATCGCCCTGTTCACCCTGCTCTACGGCTGTGGGCTGCGGATCGCCGAGGCGCTGGCACTGAATGTGCGCGACGCGCCGAAATCGGATGAGACTGGCATGCTGCGCGTGGTCGGCAAGGGATCGAAGGAACGGATCGTGCCGGTGCTGCCGGCGGTGCGCGAGGCGATCGCCGCCTGGCTTCGGCACCATCCGGACCGCCAGCCGGACTCGCCGTTGTTTCTCGGCACGCGCGGCAAGCGGCTGGATGCCGCGGTGGCGCAAAGGACATTGCGGAACTTCCGCCGGCTGAACGGCTTGCCCGAGCACGCCACGCCGCATGCGCTGCGACACTCCTTCGCGACGCATCTGCTGGCCGAGGGGGCGGATCTGCGATCGATCCAGGATCTGCTGGGCCATGCCAGCCTGTCCACCACCCAGCGCTATACCTCCGTGGATGAGGCCAAGCTGCTGGAGGTGTTCCACCGGACGCATCCGCGGGGGTAGCTCGGACTGCCCTAGCCCCGGCGGACGCCCCAGAAAACCGGGAACGAGGCGGATACCACGTCCTTGATGTCGCTGCGGAACGCCATCGGCTGCTGCATGCGGCAGAGCGGCAGGAAGGGAACGGTTTCGAAGAACTGCGTTTGAATCTGCTCCGCGACCGTTTTTTGCGCGGCAAGGTCCGGGGCGTCGAACCAGGCTTCGCGCAACGCCTCGATCCGTTCGTCGGTCGGCCAGCCGAACCAGCCTTTGCGGCCGTTGCCGCGCAGCGACAGCATGCTGCCGGGGTTGGCGGAGGTCAGCGGGCTCATGACGGTGATGAAGGCGCCCCAGCCGCCCTGGTTCAGCGGGTTCTGGCTGGCGCGCCGCGCGACGACGCTGCCCCAGTCCATGGCCTGCAGATCGACCTTCAGGCCGATGCTCTGGAACAATTCGCGCGCCACCTCCGACATCTGCTTCAAGGTGGGTTGATCGGTCGGGGACATGATCACGACCGGCTCGCCCTTGTATCCGGACTGAGCAACCATCTGCCTGGCCTTGGCGATGTCGCGCGGGCCGGTCAGGTGGTCCAGGCCGGCCTTGTTGGCCATGGGCATGCTTGGAGCGAACAGGCCGGTCGGCACGATGGCGTATTGCTGTTGATCGCCGACCGCGGAATCGACGAAGGTCTGCTGGCTCAGCGCGGCGATGACGGCCTGGCGCACCGCCTGGTTGTCGAACGGCGGGTTCAAATGGTTGATCACCATGAACATCAGCCAGCCGCCCGGATCGGTCACCTTGGTGTAGATGCCCGGCGTCTTGTTCAGCAGCGGAACCAGGTCGATCAGCGGCTGTTCCAGCCAGTCCGCCTCGTTCTTCTGCAGGGCCGCCGCGGCGGTGGCGGGATCGGGCTGCACGTTCCATTCGACCCGGTCGAAATGCACCGCCTTGCCGCCGGCGAAGAAGGCGGGCGGTTCCTGGCGGGGCACATAGCCGTCGAATTTGGCGTAGGCGCAGCGCACGCCGGAGACCCATTCGTCCCCAAGGAAGCGGAACGGGCCGGAGCCGGTGGGATCGGTGATCTGTTCGGTGCCGGGGCGGCTGGAGATGCGCTCGGGCATGATGAAACTCTGCCGGGCGCCGAAGCCGAACAACAGCTGCGGGCAGCGCTTCTTCAGCCGGATGGCGAAGCGCCTGTCGTCCAGCGGGGCGATTTCGTTGACATAGCGCATCAGGACCTGGCCGAAGGAGTCGCGCGAACCCCAGCGCTTGATCGAGGCGACGCAGTCCCTGGCGAGGACGGGTTCCCCGTCGTGGAACATCAGCCCGTCGCGCAGCGTGAAGGTCCAGGTCAGTTCATCCTGGGAGATCTCGTGTCCGGCCGCCATCTGCGGGCGGATCTGGGTTCCATCCCAGCCATAGAGTTTGTCGTAGACCATATAGGCATGGTTGTAGGTGATGACCGCGGTGGTCCAGATCGGGTCGAGCACCGTCAGGTTCGCCTGCGGGATGAAGCGCAGCGGCTTGACCCCCTGTGCCAGCGCGGGGGCGGCGAGCGGCGCGGTGACAGCGGCGGAAGCGGCTTTCAGCAAATCGCGGCGGCGCATGCGTTTCGGTCCCCATCGGCATTTGTTTGATTGGAGGTTGGTACGGAACCGCTGTTCAGATCAATGTCCGATTGTTATTTGGCTTGCGTTGGGCGCCTGGAACCGGGGCTTCGCCCCAGACCCCAGCAGGGCTCTGCCCTGCACCCGCAAGGGGATGGTCA
>CAINEA010000135.1 GCA_903847525.1 uncultured Acetobacteraceae bacterium
CCACCGCGACGGTGGCCCGCTGGATCAAGCAAGCAGGCGAGGCGGTTGCCGCGGACGAGCCATTGGTGGAGCTTGAAACCGACAAGGTGACGGTGGAGGTGACCGCTCCCGCGGCCGGCGTGTTGAGTATCGCCGTGCCCGAGGGCGGCGAGGTCGAGGTCGGCGCATTGCTCGGAACGGTTGAGGCCGGCGGTGTGGCCGCCGCCCCCGCGCCCGGTCCGGCGGCCAATCCGCAGCCCGGCGTGAACCCGCCGCCGCGCACGCTGGGCCCGGTCGCTCGGCCCGCGGCACCGCCCCCGGTCGCTGCCCCGGTCGCTGCCGCACACGCACCGATGCCCTCCGCGGCGAAGATGATGGAGGAACAGGCGGTATCGGCTGGCCAGGTCGGCGTAGGCACCGGCAAGGACGGCCGCATCACCAAGGGCGACGTGCTGGAGTTCCTCGCCCGCCCCGCCGTGGCACCTGCCGCCGCCCCGGCCCCCAAGGTCGCGCGGACACCGGATGTGCGCGAGGAGCGGGTGAAGATGACCCGCCTGCGCCGCACCATCGCGATCCGGCTGAAGGAAGCGCAGAACAACGCCGCCATGCTGACCACCTTCAACGAGGTGGACATGACCGCGGCGATGGCGCTGCGCGCCGAATATCGCGATGCCTTCGAGAAGAAGCATGGCGGCGTCCGCCTCGGCTTCATGTCCTTCTTCGTCAAGGCGACCGTCGCCGCGCTGAAGGAGTTTCCCACGGTCAATGCCGAGATCGACGGCGACGAGATCATCTACAAGAACTACGTCAACATGGGCATCGCCGTCGGCGGTCCGAACGGCCTCGTTGTTCCCGTCATCCGCGATTGCGACCAGCTCAGCTTCGCCGGCGTGGAAAAGGCGATCTCCGACTTCGGCCGCCGCGCCCGCGATGGCGGCCTGAAGCTAGACGAGCTGTCCGGCGGCACTTTCAGCATCACCAATGGCGGCGTCTACGGCTCGCTGATGTCCACCCCCATCCTGAACCCGCCGCAATCGGGCATTCTCGGCATGCACAAGATCCAGGACCGGCCGGTCGCCATTGGCGGCAAGGTCGAAATTCGCCCGATGATGTATCTGGCGGTCTCCTACGACCATCGCATCGTCGACGGGAAGGAGGCGGTCTCCTTCCTCGTTCGCATCAAGGAGGGCGTCGAGGACCCCCGCCGCCTCCTGCTGGACCTCTGACATGGCCGACACCTTCGACGTCATCGTCATCGGCTCCGGCCCCGGCGGCTATGTCTGCGCCATCCGCGCCGCCCAGCTCGGCCTGAAGGTCGCCTGCGTTGAGAAGCGGGAAACCCTCGGCGGCACCTGCCTCAATATCGGCTGCATCCCCTCCAAGGCGCTGCTGCAATCCTCCGAGGAGTTCGTCCACACCGGCCACGCCCTGGCCGACCACGGCATCCTGGTCGAGGGCGTCAAGCTGGACCTCGCGCGCATGCAGGCCCGCAAGGACGAGGTAGTCGGCGCAAACACCAAGGGCGTCGAGTTCCTGTTCAAGAAGAACAAGGTCACCTGGCTGAAGGGCG
>CAINEA010000136.1 GCA_903847525.1 uncultured Acetobacteraceae bacterium
CGAACTCGACGTCGTCGAGGGCATGCAGTTCGACCGCGGCTATGTCTCCCCGTATTTCATCACGAATGCGGAGAAGATGATCACCGAGATGGATCAGCCCTACATCCTGATCCACGAGAAGAAGCTGTCGGGCCTGCAGGCCATGCTGCCGCTGCTCGCGAGCGTCGTGCAGTCCGGCCGTCCGCTGCTGATCATTGCCGAGGACGTCGAGGGAGAAGCGCTCGCCACCCTGGTGGTGAACAAGCTGCGCGGTGGCCTGAAGGTTGCCGCCGTGAAGGCGCCGGGCTTCGGCGATCGCCGCAAGGCGATGCTGGAAGACATCGCGATCCTGACCGGTGGCCAGGTGATCAGCGAAGACCTCGGGATCAAGCTCGAGACCGTGACGCTGGCGATGCTCGGCAAGGCCAAGAAGGTCCTGATCGAGAAAGAGAACACCACGATCGTCGAGGGTGCGGGCAAGAAGGCCGACATCCAGGGCCGCTGCAACCAGATCCGTGCGCAGGTCGAGGAAACCACCTCGGACTACGACCGGGAGAAGCTGCAGGAACGCCTCGCGAAGCTCGCTGGCGGCGTGGCCGTCATCCGCGTCGGTGGCAGCACCGAAGTGGAAGTGAAGGAGCGAAAGGATCGCGTGGACGACGCGCTGCACGCCACCCGTGCGGCCGTTGAAGAAGGTATCGTGCCCGGCGGCGGTGTCGCCCTGGCCCGTGCCAGCCTGATCCTGGCGAAGCTGAAGGCCGACAACGACGACCAGCGCGTTGGTATCGAGATCGTTCGTCGCGCGGTGCAGACCCCGCTGCGTCAGATCGCCGAGAACGCCGGCGAAGACGGCGCCGTGATCGCCGGCAAGGTGCTGGACAAGGACGACTATAACTGGGGCTTCGACGCGCAGAGCGGCGAGTTCAAGGACATGGTCAAGTCCGGCATCATCGACCCGACCAAGGTGGTTCGCACCGCCCTGCAGGACGCGGCCTCGGTCGCCGGCCTGCTGGTAACGACGGAAGCCATGGTCGCCGAGAAGCCGGAGAAGAAGGCCCCGTCGATGGGCGGCGGCGGCGACATGGGCGGCATGGGCGGAATGGGCGGAATGGGCGGGATGGACTTCTAAGTCCGCCTCGAAATCCCGCCGGAAGCCCCGCTGGGGGCGGAAATGACGAGGGATGCGGTCGGGCACTGGATGTTTGCCCGGCCGCCATTCCCCGGCAATATGCCCAGCCAGCTATCCGGCGATGTTCCTTTCACGAACGTTCGGATAGGCAAACGGCAAGGGCGGACCGCAAGGTCCGCCCTTGTTGCTTGTTGAATTCACTATTTTTCGAGTATACCATGGCTGCCCGCAAGCCGTTGCAATAGCCTCGCAACTGTCGTTGACATCGGCTTGGGTTTCTGCCTGAATTAGCAGACGCAATCGTATTTTGGCTGGCTTGCTGCGCTTACCCCCCGTCGGGTGCTCTCAAGACGAACCAAAGACCCGGTTGTCTAACGTGTCGCGCGATCCCGCGCGGCGCACACAGACGGAGAGTGACGCAGTTATGGCTATCGGTACGGTCAAGTGGTTCAACACCACGAAAGGTTTCGGGTTCATTATGCCGCAGGACGGTGGCAAGGACGTTTTCGTTCACATCACTGCGGTTCAGGCGGCTGGCCTGCGTGGCCTCAATGAAGGCCAGAAGGTGAGCTACGAAGTTGCCATGGAGCGTGGCAAGGCCGCGGCCACCAACCTCAAAATCGCCTGAGACCAATCCCGGAGCGCTGCTGCCCTGCCATGATCGTTTCCTTCCTGCATGAGGTCGGCCGATCGTTGTTTTTTGGCGGCACACTCCGGGTTTTCTATGCCCTTCACGGCTCGTGACGCCGTCGGTGGGGCTTCCTCGTTCCTTCCCCCACACGCGCCCACCTTAACCGCGAACGCGCTGTGCCTAGCATAGGAGTAGACTGATCATGGCCACTGGAACCGTGAAGTGGTTCAACGCAACCAAGGGGTATGGCTTCATCATGCCGGAAGACGGCGGCAAGGATGTTTTCGTCCATATCACCGCTGTCCAGGCCGCCGGCCTGAAGGGCCTGAATGACGGCCAGAAGGTTAGTTACGAAGTTGCCATGGAGCGCGGCAAGGCCGCCGCCATCGATCTGCGGCTGGCCTAATCCTTCCTGCATTCGCCGGGCCTGCCACTCTCCTTATCCTGATCCGCATTTTGCTCCGTTGCTCCAGGCTCCAGCCTGGGCAGGTGGCCTTTGTGCGTTTTGCGACGCTGAAACCGTTTGGGCCATGTTGGTTTCAGGTAGATAACGCCATGATGGTCCCTTTCTTTGGTTCAGCACGTGATTGCACGCTTCGGGTGGCCGCCTTGGAGGCCTGGACTACCTGATGCATGACAACACGCTGATCAAGACCGTCGCGGCCGCCTTCGTCTATGCCCTCGCGGGCGGATTCCTGGCGACGCGGCTGCGCGTACCGCCGTTGCTCGGCTATCTGCTAGCCGGCATGGCGGTCGGACCGTTCACCCCCGGCATTATCGTCGACAGTCACATCGCCGGACAACTCGCCGAGATCGGCGTGATCCTGCTGATGTTCGGCGTCGGCCTCCATATCTCAATCCGGGACCTGCTGTCGGTGCGCGCGATCGTGGTGCCCGGCGCGCTGGTCCAGCTTCTGGTGGCCGTCGGCGTCGGGATAGGGCTAGCGGAATTCTGGCATTGGGGATTCGGCGCCGGGCTCATCCTCGGATTCACGCTGTCGATCGCCTCCACCGTCGTGTTGCTGCGGGCGCTGGAAGCGTCGGGGTCGATCGGATCGCGCCCCGGACAGATCGCGATCGGCTGGCTGGTGCTGGAAGATCTGCTCACCGTGGTCGTGCTGGTCGGGTTGCCGGCACTGGCGCCGATTCTTGGCGGCCATGCCGGTCCCGGCGGCGATGTGCTGACTGCCCTGGAAATCGTGCTGGGCAAGCTGGCAGCATTCGTCACCGTTATGCTCGTCGCCGGTTCGCGGGTGTTGCCCTGGCTGCTGGCCCAGGCGGTACGGACCGGTTCGCGCGAAATGTTCACCCTCTCGGTCATGGCGATCGCGCTCGGCGTCGCCTTTGTCTCGGCAGAGCTGCTGGGGCTGTCGTATGCGTTAGGGGCATTCTTCGCCGGCATCGTCATCAACGCGTCCGATCACAGCCAACGCGCGCAGCGGGACACGCAGCCTCTGCAGGACGTGTTCGCGGTGCTGTTCTTTGTCTCCGTCGGAATGCTGTTCGATCCGGCCGTCCTGCTGGACCAGCCGCTGCGGGTGCTGGCGCTGACGGCGGCGATCGTTATCGGCAAGCCTGTGCTGACCTATCTGACGCTGCGCGCCTGTCGCCAGCCCGCCGGTACGGCGCTGGAGGTGGCCGTCGGCCGGGGCCAGATCGGCGAGTTCTCGTTTATTCTGATCGGCGTCGGGCTCCAGCTCGGCCTGCTACCTGCCGAGGCGCAAGCCCCGATCTTGGGGGCGGCCCTGCTGTCGATCACCTGCAACCCGTTCCTGTTCCGGCTGCTGCCGAAACCGCGATAACCCGATATGACGTGCCTCTCAGGCAGCGCGCTGTCGGGCGTTTTCGGTGGCTGCCTCCAGGCCGAGGTGCTGGGCGAGGCGGTCCAGGCGGCGAATGACGCTCTCGCCGGCGAACACGCCGGTGTCCTCCTCCAGGCGCAGGATCAGCTGGCTGCCGCGCTGGATCAATGCGGTGCCTGACAGCAGGTCCGGCGTGCCGGCCGACAGGGTGTAGGCCAGGCGCAGGGCGCTGCCGAGAATCTCCGCACGCTGGGCGCTCGCCATGTCCAGCAACAGCCGCGCCGGCCGGAGGAAGCCGGCGTCTGAATCCGCCTCGTAACGCATCGCCGTCGCCAGGGCGAGGAAGGCGCGGGCGTGGTGATCCAGGCCAATGCCGGGCTGGCGCAGCACGCGCAAGAAGCTCTGCTCGGCGCGGAATTCCGGATGATCGTGGCTGCCGATATCGGACATCCAGCATGCGGCCTCGCGCAGATGGCGAGAGGCGGCGCTCTCCTGGCCGAACAATGGATGCGTCCAGGCGAACAGCGCCGGGGGAAGGTTGGGGTCGCGGCCGAGGCGGCGGGCATAGTCCTTGCTGGCGGCCAGAAGCGGGTCCTGCTCGCGCAGCGCCGCGGGCATGCGCTGCATGAACCAGCCCTCGCGCAACCCGTTGGCGCTGAACACCACCCGGCGGGCGCCGGTGGCACGCAGCAGCCGGCGCAGCGCGACGGCGGCATAGGGCAGGTCGTCGACGCGCCGGCGCGAGACTTCCGGCAGCCGTTCCAGCGCCCGCCGGCCGGCCGCCGCGATCACGCCGGCAAGGTCGCGCGCTTCCTCCCGGCCGATCGTGTAGTGGTGCACCATGTTCAGCGGATAGCCGGTCTGCGCCATGTGGATGCGCGCCAGCGCGCGCCAGGCGCCGCCGACCAGATAAAGGTCGCGCCCCATGCCTTCCGACAGCCAGGGCACGGTGGAAAGATCTGCTTCGGCGATCGCCCGGGCCCGCACCGGATCGTCGCCGGACCGTTCGGCGAGGCGTATCACGCCGAGGCCCAGGGTCTGTGACTGGCCGCGCTGCCCGGCGTCCAGGCGAACCACTTCCAGTGACCCGCCGCCGATATCCGCCAGGATGCCGTCGGCCGTCGGAATGCCGCAGAGCACCCCCATGGCGGCGAACTCGGCTTCCTGCAGGCCGGACAGCACGCGGATGGTGACCCCGGGCAGGCGCGCGGCAAGGGTCGCCACGAAGTCTGCGCCGTTCCTGGCATCTCGCACGGCGGCGGTGGCCAGCACCTCGAACGGATCGGCGCCCATGGCGCGTGCCACCGCGTGGTAGCGGTGCATCACGGTCAGTGCCTGGGCCATGCCGTCCTCGTTGAGGCGGCCGGTGGCAAGCAGCCCGCGGCCCAGGCGAAGCACAGCTTTTTCGTTGAAGATGGCCGTGGGGTTGCGGTTCTGGCCCTCGAAGACGACGAGGCGAACCGAATTGGACCCGAGATCCACCACCGCGAAGCGCGGCGCGTCGACGGGAGTAGTGAAGGGCATATCCAGTATTCCTGTGACGGGCCGGTTACGGACGGGAAGGCGGCGGATGGGTTCGGATGGCCAGGACGGCTCGGTCGAGATCGGCGGCACGTCAGTCCTGGCTCACCCGGTCCTGGTGCCGCCGGGCCAGGACCACGGGGGCCGCGACCAGGGGACCGTGCAGGGCCGACCCCCGCCCGGAGAGCGACGGATTGGTCATGAAGTAATCATGCGCCGATACCGGCCGGGCGCCCGGAGCGACCCGGCGCCACACCGCGTCCACGCCCAGTTCCCAGGACTGCATCGTATCCTTCAGATTCACCACCATGATCTGGTCGAGCACCTGGGCATGGACCGTCGGGTTGCGGATCGGCACCAGCGTTTCCACCCGCCAGTCCATGTTGCGCGCCATCCAGTCGGCAGAGCTGATGAATACCTTGGCGTGCCTGCTGGGCAGCTTATGACCGTTGCCGAAGACGTAGATGCGGGAATGTTCGAGAAACCGGCCCACGATCGACTTGATGCGGATGTTCTCCGACATTCCGGGTACGCCAGGCCGCAGGCAGCAGATGCCGCGCACCACGATGGAGATCTTAACCCCGGCACAGGAGGCGTCGTACAGCGCGTCGATCAGGGTTTCGTCGACCAGGCTGTTCATCTTCAGCCAGATCGAGGCCGTCTTGCCGGCGCGGGCGTGGTTGACCTCGCGGCGGATCAGGTCGAGCAGGATCGGGCGCGTGGTCAGCGGGCTGAAACCGAGCGCGTCCATCAGTTCAGGCCGGGCATAGCCGGTCATGAAGTTGAAAAGACGCGCGGCGTCGCGGGTCAGATGCGGGTCGCAGGTGAAGAACGACAGGTCGGTGTAGATGCGCGCGGTGATCGGGTGGTAGTTGCCGGTGCCGAAATGCGCGTAGGACCGCACGGCGCTGCCTTCCCGTCGCACGACCAGCGAGATCTTGGCGTGGGTCTTCAGTTCGGTAAAACCATAGACCACCTGCACCCCGGCGGCTTCGAGCGAGCGGGCAAGGCGTATATTGGCTTCCTCGTCGAACCGCGCGCGCAGTTCCACCATCGCGGTGACGGATTTGCCGGCCTCCGCCGCCTCGATCAGCGCCTTGACGATCGGGCTGTCGCCGCTGGTGCGGTACAGGGTCTGCTTGACCGCGATGACGTTTGGGTCGCCGGCGGCCTGTCGCAGGAACTGCACCACAACGTCGAAGCTCTCGAACGGATGGTGGACGATGATGTCCTTGGCGCGGATGGCGGCGAAGCAGTCGCCGCCGAAATCGCGGATCCGCTCGGGGAAACGCGGGGTGTAGGGGGGGAACAGCAGATCGGGACGATCGTCGATGATCAGCTGCTTCAGGTCGACCAGGCCCAGCATGCCGCGCTGGGTGTGGATCTCCTCCGGGCTGGCGCCGGTTTCGGCGGCGACCAGCTCGCGCAACTCCTGCGGCATGTCGGCATCCACTGACAGCAGGATCGCCACGCCGCGCCGGCGCCGCTTCAGCGAGGTCTCATACGAACGCACGAGGTCCTCGGCCTCTTCCTCGAACTCCACGTCGGTGTCGCGGATCAGGCGGAACATGCCGTGGCCGAGCACGCGAAAGCCGGGGAACAGCCGGTCCAGGAACAAGCCGACCATGTCTTCCAGCATCAAAAAACGCAAAGGCTCGTCCGCCCCCGCGCCGCTCGCTGGGGGCAGGCGGGTAAAGCGCGGCACCTGGACGGGCAGCGGGATCAGCGCGCGGGTGCCCTGCCCGTCATCCTCGCGCACCAGGCGCAGCGCCATCACCAGACCCATGTTCGGGATAAAGGGGAACGGGTGCGCCGGATCGACGGCGAGCGGCGTGAGAACCGGGAAGACCCGTTCCATGAACCAGTCATCGAGCCAGGCGACATCGTCGGCCGACAGGGAGGCAGGATCGCAAACCACGATTCCGGCGCCGTCCAGCAGGTCGCGCAATTCGGCCCAGACGCGCTTCTGATCGGCCATCAGGGCTTCCGCCCGGGCACGGATGTCAACCAGCTGCTGGGCCGGGGTAAGCCCGTCCGAGGCGCGGGTGGTGACGCCGGCCTTGGCCTGGCCCACCAGGCCGGCGACGCGCACGGAATAGAATTCATCGAGGTTGGAAGCGCTAATGGAGACAAAGCGCAGCCGTTCCAACAGCGGATGGCGCGGATTCTCGGCTTCCTCGACGACGCGGCGATTGAAATCGAGCCAAGAAAGTTCCCGGTTGATGAAGCGATCGGGATTATGGACATAGGCCGGCGGCGGCGCGGCTTCCATCGGCGTCGCATCTGCTTGCGCGGTGACAGGCTGTGCCGTCGCAGTCTGGTTCTCGGTCATATCCGCTCCATCGGCGTCAGAGAAGGATCGTGTCTGCTGTATAGCAGAGACAGAACGGCGGGCCGGCGCTGGATAAGTGACCCAAAAATTTCACGCAAAGGAACCATCCTCCAGAGTGGCGCCCCTCAGCGGGGCGTCTCCGGCCTCGGCGGCCATATCGGCGATCACCTGCTCCGCCACCTGGTAGGTGATGGGCCCGCCCCGCGCCAGCCCGGCGATGTCGAGCCGCCGCGCCGCATCGGCAAGCGCCGCGTGGGAGCGCGGCAGACGGGTGAGCAGATAGCGCTGCACCGGCGCCAGCACCGCGAGCTGGCGGTCCGACAGCAGCCGGGCCAGCAAGGCGGCGCGCAGGGCGTCCTCGGGCGGGTCGATTCGGATCGCGGTCATGGCGCGCAGTCGGCTGGCGAGGTCGGGCAGGCGAACAGGCCAGCGGGCGGGAGGATCGCAGCCGGCGATCAGCAGCTTCTGTCCGGCCTCGGCGGCGGCGTTCAGCAGGTGCAGCAGGGCGATCTCGTCGGTTGCCCGATCCGCGTTGTCGAGCACGATCGCCTTGCCCGGCGGCAGTTCCGGCAGGCCCGACAGGGTGGGGCCGGCGAGATGCACGGCGCCATGCCGCCGCGCCCAGATGTAGAGCAAGTGCGTCTTGCCGCAGCCCGGCTCTCCGAACAGCGCCAGGCGCCCGCCTGGCCAGTCGGCCGGGCGCTCCAGCCAGGACAGCGCCGCCTCGTTGGAGGGAAAGCGCAGGAAATCGGCATCCTGGAAATCCTGCGCGTGGGGAAACGGCAGCGGGAACTGGGCAACCAGGGTCATTCGGCCTTCGGTGGCAAGCGATCGAGCAAATCGGGAATACAGGGGTCTTCTACCGCGGGATCCGGGTTCTGCGGAGGGTCCAGATAGAGCGGGCTGTCCAGATAGCGCCGCAGCCAGAAGCGGCACAGCACGCCGATCGTCGCCGCGACCGGCACCGCCAGCATAACGCCGACAAAGCCGAACGCGGCGCCTCCGGCGAACAACGCGAAGATCACCCAGACCGCGGGCAATTCCACCCGGTCGCCCAGCAGGCGGGGATACAGTACGTAGCCCTCCACGAACTGGCCAACGCCGAGCACGCCGATCACCAGCAGCACGCCGTGCCAGTCGGGAAATTGCGCGAACGCCAGACCGATCGCGCTAACGCCGCCGACGACCGAGCCGACATAGGGAATGAACGACAGCAGGCCTGCCATCAGCCCGACGATCAGGCCCAGATCCAGCCCGGCGGCGGACAGCGCCACGGCGTAGTAGATCGCCAGGAACGCGCAGCACAGCGCCTGGCCGCGCACCCAGGCGGACAGGATGCGGTCGACCTCGCGGGCCTGGGCGCGGATCAGCCCGGAATAGCGGTGCGGCAGCCAGCCGTTGACCATGCGCACGATGTCCGGCCAGTCGCGCAGAAGATAGACCGCCACCACCGGAGTGACGATCAGCAGAGTGAGGACGTTGAACAGAGCGAAGCCGCCGCTGATGACGCTGGCCGAGGTGCGGATCAGGAACGACACCACCGCGCCGGCCTGCCCGCCGACGAGATCGCGCAATTTGTCGTCCACCACGTCGTTGCCGAAGCGCTCTTGCAGGCTAAGGATCATCTCCTGCGCCCAGGCCTGCACGAGATAGACATATTGCGGCACGCGGCCGATCAGCAGGCTCACCTGGGCCAGGATCAGGGGATACAGCAGCAGCACGAACAGCAGCACCCCCGCAACGAAGCCAAGCATCATCAGCCCGGTCGCAAGGCCGCGCGGAATGCCGAGGCGGGTCAGCCACGTGGTCGGCGGATGCAGCACATAGGCGATGCCCGCGGCCGCAACGAAGGGCATCAGCACCGAGGCGAACAGATCCAGCGCCAGCCAAGCCACCACCGCGAGCCCGATCAGCAGGCCGATGCGCTGGGCCCGGGTCGCGGTTCGCACGGCCGGGCCCAGGAGCGGGGCGGATGGCTGGGCCGCGTTCTGCCCGGCGGAGGCGGTTTCCAGATTGCGGACCTCGTTCATCGATGACGCGCCACGTCCCAGACATACATCGCGCCCGAGGCCAGCGTGCACAGCGTCACGGCCCAAATCAGCCCGTCCAGGATAAGGGTCGCGAGTGGCTCCGGTAGCCCATGTGCGAAACTCAGCAACAGCGCGAACGCGACCAGGGCGATCTGCAGCAAGGTGTTCAGCTTGGAAATGCACAGCGGACGGATGACCGGCGGGTGACCCAGCAGGAACAGCATCAGCACGCCGCCGACGATCATCACGTCGCGGAACACGATCAGGATTGCCAGCCAGTCCGGCAGAACATGGATGGCCGCGAGGGTGACGTACATCGACACCATCAGCGCCTTGTCGGCGATCGGGTCGAGTACCGCGCCGACCTTGTTGCCGCCGCCTTGGCGGCGGGCCAGCCAGCCATCCAGCGCGTCGGAGGCGCCGGCGAGCATGAACAGGACGAACGCCGCTTCCATCAACTGCTGCAGCACCAGCCAGACCGCGAGCGGCACCGCGCAAAGCCGGGCGAAGCTGATGATGTTCGGCAAGGTCACCAGCCCGCCGGCCTTGCCGCGTTCCCTGAGGTCGGGCTGCCCAACATCAAGCATCGCGCGTGTCCGATCCACTGCAGGTCAGGGCGAGCATGGCGGGAAGCTTCGGCAAATCGCTGAAATCGAAAACTCCGGATATTAGGCCGTATTGAAGATATAGGGCCATATTGCGCCAGATCGGGGGGTATGGTTGTTTCCGCGCCCGTTCATCGAACGGACGGCCAGCATAACACAGTCTGACCGCCCAAGGTTCAAGCCGCATCGAGGCAAAGCATGACCACCCCGAACACAAAGGGCGCGACCTACCGGGACGCCGGGGTCGACATCGAGGCCGGCGACGCGCTGGTGGATGCGATCAAACCGCTGGCGCGCGCCACCAGCCGCGCCGGGGTGCTGGGCGGGCTCGGCGGGTTCGGGGCACTGTTCGATCTGAAGGCGGCGGGTTTCAACGATCCGATCCTGGTTTCCACCACCGACGGCGTCGGCACCAAGCTTAAGATCGCCATCGAGACCGGCATCCATGAGACGGTCGGCATCGATCTGGTGGCGATGTGCGTCAACGACCTGGTGGTGCAGGGCGCCGAGCCGCTGTTCTTCCTGGACTATTTCGCCACCGGCAAGCTGTCGCTC
The DNA here is from genome assembly GCA_903847525.1 of uncultured Acetobacteraceae bacterium. Lineage (GTDB taxonomy): Bacteria > Pseudomonadota > Alphaproteobacteria > Acetobacterales > Acetobacteraceae > PALSA-911. The sequence continues at coordinate 10,585 of CAINEA010000136.1, forward strand.
GATCAGGCGCGGGCGGTGATCGCCGGGATCGCGGCTGGCTGCACCCAGGCCGGCTGCGCCCTGGTGGGCGGCGAGACGGCGGAGATGCCAGGCATGTATGCCGAGGGCGACTACGATCTGGCCGGGTTCTCGGTCGGCGCGGCCGAGCGTGGCCGGTTGCTGCCGCTAGCAATGACGCCCGGCGACGCGATCCTGGGGCTGGCAAGTTCCGGCGTGCACTCCAACGGATATTCCCTGGTCCGCCGGGTGGTGGAGATGTCCGGGCTGGGCTGGGACGCCCCGGCGCCGTTCGCACCCGACTTGACCTTGGGCGCGGCGCTGATGGCGCCGACGCGGATCTACGTGAAGTCCTTGCTGGCGCTGCACCGGGCCGGACTGTTGAAGGCGGCGGCGCACATCACCGGCGGCGGGCTGCCGGGAAACCTGCCCCGTGTGCTGCCGGATGGGCTGACCGCGGTGCTCGACCCGTCCTGGCCGGTGCCGCCGGTGTTCGGCTGGCTGGCGCGGACCGGCGGGATCTCGGCCTGGGAAATGCTGCGGGTGTTCAACTGCGGGATCGGCATGGCGTTGGTGGTAACGGACGCCGATGCCGCGATGGAGCTTCTGCGGCACGCCGATGAAATGGTCTATCGGATCGGCGTCCTGGATGCCGGGTCCGGCCCGGCTTCCATCCGTCTTCATCCCCCCGAGGGCTGGCCGGTTTGAGCCCAGCCATGCGCAAGCGCCGTGTCGGGGTGCTGATCAGTGGCCGGGGTTCCAACATGGCGGCGCTGATCGCCGCCGCCGCCGCGCCAGCCTATCCGGCCGAGATCGCGCTAGTGGTTTCCAACCGGTCGGATGCCGGTGGGTTGGCCACGGCGAAGGCTGCCGGCATCGACGTGGCGGTCGTGGACCACCGGGAATTCCCGCGCGACCGGGCGGCACATGAGGCGGCGATCCACGCAGTGCTGACCGGGGCTGGGATCGAGATCATCTGCCTGGCCGGCTACATGCGGCTGTTGACGCCGCTGCTGGTCGGACGCTGGGCGGGGCGGATGCTGAACGTACACCCCAGCCTGCTGCCGGCGTTCCCCGGCCTGGACACCCATGCCCGCGCCCTGGCCGCCGGGGTTAAGCTGCACGGCTGTACGGTGCATCTGGTAACCGAGATCATGGATGACGGGCCGATCCTGGCACAGGCCGCGGTGCCGGTGCTGACGGGGGATACCGAGGACGACCTGGCGGCACGGGTGCTGGTGCAGGAGCACCGGATCTATCCCGCCGCACTGGCGCAACTGGCGGCAGGGGTACCCGGCCAGGCGCCGCGGCCGGATGCCGCGCTGGTCAATCCGCTGGCGGACACGGCCCTATTGCCCTGGCAGCCGGCGTTGCCATAAAAAGCAACTCGCAAATACCGATTAGAAAATATCTGGGATCGAGGCAGATCATGGCCATGCAAGCTACCCGCTACACCGGTCCGAAAACCGCCGAAGCCTTGTATGCGGATAAGCAAAAATTCTGGAGCGGTTTCACCGGCGCCACAACCGGTGCGGTCATCTTCATGGTGATTCTGCTGGTGCTGATGGGCATCTTCCTTACCTAATTCCACGCGCCCGGCCGCGATAGCCGGGCGCGTCGTCCGGTTGCCGCGGCCATTTTCGAAGAAATGGAGAAGCCGACATGCAACTCGGACGCCTTGGCGTTTGGTACAGCGCCGACAAGATGGATGGCCCCGGCCTGGCGCGGTTCGTCCGCTCGGTCGAGGCCCTCGGCTACGACACGCTCTGGTATCCGGAATCGCGCGGCTTTGAGTCGCTGTCGATCGCCGGGTTCATGCTGGGCAACACCACCAAGCTGAAGATCGGCAGCTCGATCGCCAGCATTTACGCGCGCGATGCGTTCACCGCACGACGCGGCTTCATCACGTTGCGCGATCTGTACGGCGACCGGTTCATCCTGGGGCTGGGCGTGAGCCATGTACCGATGGTCGAGGGATTGCGCGGGCACGTGTACGAGAAGCCGATACCGGCGATGCGCAAGTATCTGGACGGCATCCTGAAGGGCGAGGAGGGTTCGGAAAACTGGCCCGTGGTGGTGGCAGCCCTCGGGCCGCTGATGCTGACGCTGTCGTTCGAGAAATGCATGGGCGTGGTGCCGTACAACGTGACGCCGGAGCATACGCGCCAGGCACGCGCGATAATGCCGGACGGCAAGTGGCTGGCGGTGGAGCAGAAGGTGATCATCGAGACCGACCCCGCCGTGGCCCGCCTGCATGGCCGCAAGGAATTGCTCCGGTACATGACGCTGCCGAACTACCGCAACAACTGGCTGCGGCTGGGTTTCACCGAGGCGGAGCTGGAAAACGGCGGATCTGACCGCTTCATCGATGCGATGGTGAACTGGGGTGACGCGGCTTCGGTGAAGAAGCAGTTGCGCGCGCATTTCGAGGCCGGCGCCAACCATGTGTGCATCCAGCCGGTGCACGCGGATGGCGATTTCGCCGCGCGCGACGCGATGCTGGCGGCGCTGGCCGATACCTGATCCGGTTCAGCGGACGCAGCGGGCCGGGGAGCGCAGGTAGCTCCCCAGCACCGCGTTGATCTGACAGCCGGTGAGCCGGCGGTGCACCCGGGCTGGCTGGCGGTTGACGTTGAGCCTGACCGAGCCGCCGCCAGACAGGGCGATGCGCACAATCCCTGGGCGACCGGCGAACGGCCCGGCGAATGCCATAGGCGGCAGGCCCAGGCCGACGGCGGCGACCATGCCGCGGTAGCCGGCGGCGAGGTCCGGGGTCTGCGAGTGGTACATGCCGATGGCGTAATACCAGTTGCCGGCCGCCGGACCGTCTTTCAGCGAGCGCAGGAAGCGGGCGGCGTAGTCGGCGTTGACCGCGGGGTCGAACGCTTCTTCCAGGCTGCGGAACGCGGTTGGGTGCATCTGCAGGTTAACCTGCATGCAGCCGACATCCATGAAGCGGACGCCGCGCAGCAGGCCCTGGCGCGCCCAGTCCACCGCTTCCTGCCTGCTGGTGAAATAGAAGCTGGCGCCATCGGCATTGATCGTCCAGGGCCAGGGCTGCAGGCTGCCATCGGCGGCGCGGCGGCCGGATTCGACCTTGGCGATGGTGAGCAGCAGGCCGGGCGGGACGTTGTGTTTTACTTCGGCCGGGTGGATCGCGGCGGCGCACAACGCGTCCTGGCGCGGGCCGAAGAGTACCGGCTCGGCCTTCGCGGCGGCCGAAGCAAGGCAGAGGAGCGCCGCAGCGGCGGTGCATTTCAGCGGGTTGATCATGGGCGGGGGACCGTAGGCCGCGGCCGGTGTAAACCGCAAGCTTGGACGCGTTGGCCGTCCGAACATCGTATCGTCGCGAAACCGTCAGGGCGCCTGCAACGGATCGAGCGCGATCGCCGCCGCCTCGGCCCGGCAATCGCGAACCGGCGGCAGGCCACGGGCCCGGACTGCCGCGAGTTCCGCCTTGCTGGCGTCGAGGTCGGCACGGAAGTTCGGGTCGGCATGCAGGCGGGCGACGGTCGCGGCGGCCATGAAACGTCCTTCGATCAGGTCGCTTTCCCAGTGCACGTTGCAGACCACCCGGCTTTGCCCGAACGCCCGGCCGCGCGCGAGAATGGCGTCGGCCTTGTCGGGGGCGATCTCGGTCAGGATCAGGGCCCAGGCCCAGCCGACCGTGGTATGGCCGGACGGATACGAGCCATCTGTCCGCAGGTGGGTTTCCTCGGCCGGTGTGCAGATCGGCTGGTTGTTCACGGTGAACGGACGCGCGCGGTTGTAGTGATCCTTGGCGGCGTAGGTGGAAAGGCCGGCATCGGTGAGGCTGCGGCGCAGCAACCGGTAGAGGTTCGGCGTGTCCTGTTCCGACACCGGTGCGTTCAGGGCACAGGAGAACGTGCCGGCGGCATGCGGAAACCGCAAATCGGCGTCCTCCGCCGCCAAGGTCCAGCGCGGAGTGCCGCGCAAGGCAAGGCTATGGCGGCTGACCGCCTGATCCATCGCGAGGCCGGCCGAGCCGGCGGCGGGCGGTGGGGGAAGCAGCGCGAGGCTGTTCGGCAGCGTCTCGGCGGTCAGGTAGCCGACCAGAAAGCCCGGGCGAAACTCGGGCACGGGCGCCGTGTCCGCCTTGGTTTCGGGCTGCTGGCCGCAGGCGGCGAGGCAGAGAAGGACCGCCGCGATGGTGGCCGCGGCGAATGCGCCATGTCGGCGGGCAGCGTGGGCAAGGCTTGCCGGATCCGTGGCTCGACGCATGATGAGGTTCCTTTTCAAGGATCGAGAGAATCGTTTCAGGTCACAGGCAACAAACCGCGCCATCACGATGGTGCAAGTAGCCAGCATCTCCAAGCGATCGGTGCCGATGAAACTCCCATGCCGATCCGGAACCGCCCGGCCGAGCCGGTACCGTTCGCCCCTGGCACTTGCCGATAGCCGGCGGCACGATAGGGTCTTTAGGGGGAGATCCTGGCATGCGAATACTCGATCATGAGGCGCAGGCGACCGAGGAATGGCGGCCCGGCGTGGTGACGCGAATGCGGGTTTCGGCCGTTACCGGTTCGGTGCAGCTTTGCGTCTTCGAGCAATGGTGCGAACCGGGCAAGGGGGCGCCGACACACCTGCACGCGGTGGAGGAGGTGCTGGCGGTGATGCAGGGGCAGGCGGAGATCTGGGTCGAAGACGAACGCGCCGTGTTGTCCGCGGGGCAGTCGGTCGTGGTGCCGGCAGGGCGGCGGCATGGGTTTCGCAATACCGGCGAACAGACATTGCATGTGATGGCAACGCTGGCAGCGTCGATTTTCGAGGCCTCGTTTGACGACCGCCAGGAGATTTCGCGGCGCTGGGTACCGGCGTCGTGAAGGTTCGGCGTCGTAAAGGTTCGGCGGCGTAATGGGTTGGCGGCGTAAGGGGTTGGCAGGGCAAGCTTGCTTTGTCCGGGCTGGGCCGCAAACTGCCCAGGGCGATTGGCCTGATGTGATTTAGGACGGGAGTGGGCATGGCGAGACTGGATGGCAAGCGGGCACTGGTGACGGGCGCGCAGCAGGGGATCGGGCGGGCGATCGCGATCGCGTTTGCCCGCGAAGGCGCGGATGTGGCGGTGAATTACCTCGACGATGCCGCCCAGGCCGGCGAGGTGGCGGATGCGGTGCGCGCGCTCGGGCAACGGGCCGTGCTGATCCAGGCCGACGTGGCCGATCCGGCGGCCGACTCGGCGATGGTGGAAACCACCGTCCGCGAGCTCGGCGGCATCGATATTCTCGTGAACAATGCCGGGGTGTTCCCCCGTGTGCCGTTCCTGGACATGACGCCGGCGGACTGGGATTTCGTCCATGGCATCAACCTGCGCGGCGGCTGCTTCTGCGCCCAGGCGGCGGCCAGGGCGATGATCGCGCGCGGCCAAGGCGGCAATATCCTCAGCCTGGCGTCGCAGGCGATCACCGGGATCTCGCCGAACGGCGTGCATTACGCGGCCAGCAAGGGCGGCATCGTTTCGATGACGCGGGCGATGGCCCTGGAACTGGCAGGGCACGGCATCCGGGTCAACGCGATCGCACCGGGGCTGACCGACACCGCGCAGCCGCGCTACGGCCATACCGAGGAAGATCTGCGCGAGCGGGCGGCTCGGATTCCGCTGGGGCGCATGGGGCGGCCGGAGGATATCGCCAATGTCGCGGTGTTCCTCGCATCCGAGGAGTCGGCGTTCATGACCGGGCAGACGGTGCATGCCAATGGCGGCACCTATATGCCGTCCTGAAGTCGGCTGATTTACGAACGAACCAAGAAAAAGGAAGCCGGGATGTCCAGTCGGAAGGTGAGTTTCTATAGCGAGGGCGTGAAGCTGGCAGGCGATCTGTTCCTGCCCGCCGATCTGCCCGCCGGCCAAAAACGTGCCGGCATTCTGCTGTGCCATGGCTATACCGGGGTGCGGAACCTCTATTTGCCGGACACCGCCCGGGCGCTGACCGAGGCCGGCTACGTGGTGCTGACCTTCGACTACAAGGGCTGGGGCGACAGCGAGGGCTCGCCGAGCCGGCTGGCCCCCTACGGGCGCGTGCTGGACAGCCAGGCGGCGCTGACATTTTTGGGCGCGCAGGAACAGGTCGATGCGGGTCGGCTGGGCATCTACGGCACCAGCTATGGCGGCGCGACCGTGGTGTGGACGGCGGCGGTGGACCCTCGGGTGAAATGCGTCGTGTCGGTGGTCGGCGTCGGGCATGGCAGGCGCTGGATGCGCAGCGTGCGCCATCCCGACGAGTTCGCCGATCTGCTGGCGCTGGCGGAGGAGGACCGGGTGCGCCGGGTGATGACGGGGCAGTCGAAGTTCGTCGAGCGCACCGACATCCTGCTGCCGGACCGCCAGTCCGCCGCGCTCGCCGCCGCGGCACGGGCCGGCAATCCCGGCGCGGTGAGCCAGATCCCGCTGGAATTCATCGACGACACGCTGGGCTTTCATCCGGAATGGGTCGTGGACAAGATAGCACCCCGCCCGGTGCTGTTCATCACGACGGACGACGATCGGCTGGTGCCGCAAGATGAGAGCGAGGCGCTGTACGCCAAGGCCGGCGAGCCGAAGAAGCTGGTCGTGCTGCCGGGCTGGGGGCATTACGAGGTCTATACCGGGGAGGCGTTTCGCCAGGTGATCACGCCGACGATCGAGTGGTACCAGGAGCATCTGCCTGCGGCTTGATCGCGGCCGGCCCATCCGGAAGCGCCTGCCAAACACCGGCCGGCACACCCCCAGTCCCGTCATGGC
>CAINEA010000137.1 GCA_903847525.1 uncultured Acetobacteraceae bacterium
CGCCCAGGGCGCCACCCATGCGTCGGTCGCCTCCTACAACCATCATTGGGGCGTGCCACTGACCCTGGCCCGCCTGCCGCCGGACGCGGTCTATTGCGTCACCGAAATCGGCATGAACCATCGCGGCGAGATCGACCCGCTGGCCCGGTTGGTCGCGCCACATGTCGGCGTGATCACGACGGTCGCCGCGGTGCATATCGGCCATCTCGGCAGCCTGGAGGCGATCGCGGATGAAAAAGCCAGCCTGCTGCATGCGCTCCAGCCCGACGGAATCGCCGTGCTGCCCACCGACCTTGCGCTGTATGCGCGCATCGCCGCCGCGGCGCCCGGACGCATCATCGGTTTCGGCACGTCGCCGACCGCGCAGGCTCGGTTGATCGACGCACGGGCGGATGCGGAGGGCACGGACATCCAGGCCAACATCTGCGGCCACGAACTGCGCTTCCGCCTGGCGGTATCCGGCCTGCACATGGCGATGAATGCGATCGCCGCGATCGCCGCCGCCGGCGCTCTCGGCGCCACGCTCGCCATCGGCGCGAAGGCCTTGGAACAATTCTCGGCCGTCACCGGGCGCGGCGCGCGCGAGGCGATCGCCCTGCCCGGCGGCGAGGCATTGCTGCTGGACGAAAGCTACAACGCCTCCGCCGCCTCCGTTCGCGCCGCACTGGCGGTGCTGAAGCTGCAACCGGCCACTCGGCGCATCGCCGTGTTGGGCGACATGCTGGAACTTGGCGACCTCGCCGTCGCCGAGCATGTCGGCCTTGCCGATGCGGTCAGCGCCTCGGCCGATCTCGTGTTCGCCTGCGGCCCGATGATGCGGCATATGTTCGACGCGCTGCCGCCCGCGCTGCGTGGCGCGCACGTAGAAACCTCCGCCGACCTCGCCCCGATGGTCGCTGGCGCCCTGTCACCCGGCGATGCGGTGCTGGTCAAGGGCAGCCTCGGCAGCCGGATGAAACTCGTCGTCTCGGCGCTTCGCCAGCATCCCGCCGCGCAAGATGCTAAGAACCTGGCGGACCCTGGCTGATGCTATTCAATATCTTCCGCCCCTTTGCCGACCAGTTCGCGCTGGCCAATCTGTTCCGCTACATCACCTTCCGCTCGGGGGCGGCCTGCCTGACGGCGCTGTTCATCGCCTTCTTCCTGGGCCCGAGGGTGATCCGCTGGCTGAAATCGGTGCAGCGCGAAGGCCAGCCGATCCGCGCGGACGGGCCCGAACGCCATTTGATCGAGAAGAAGGGCACGCCCACGATGGGTGGTGTGCTGATCCTGTTTGCGCTTGGCATCTCGACGCTGCTCTGGGCCGATCTTCGCAATTCCTATGTCTGGGCGGTGATGTTCGTCACGTTCGGCTATGGCACGCTCGGCTTCTTCGACGACTACCAGAAACTGTCCAAACGCAACCATCGCGGCGTCTCCGGCCGCGTCAAAATGATCGTTCAGGCGGTGATCGGCCTGATCGCCGGAATCTGGATCGTTTCGCTGAACCGTTCGGCCCTCGGTACCACCCTTACTTTCCCGGTATTCAAGGAATTGCTACTGCCGCTCGGCTTCCTGTTCCCCTTCTTCGCGATGTTCGTGATGCAGGGCAGTTCCAACGCGGTGAACCTGACCGATGGGCTCGATGGGCTGGCGATCGTGCCTACCATCATCGCCGCCGGCGTGTTCGCCCTGATCGCCTACATCGTCGGCAACCGCATCTTCGCCGACTACCTGCAACTCAACGCGGTGCCCGGCGTCGGCGAGTTGTCGGTGTTCTGCTCGGCGCTGATCGGCGCGGGACTCGGCTTTCTATGGTTCAACACGCCACCCGCCGCCGTGTTCATGGGCGACACCGGCAGCCTCGCCCTTGGCGGCGCGCTCGGCGCCGTGGCCGTCGCGACCAAGCACGAGATCGTGCTGATGATCGTCGGCGGGCTGTTCGTGGTCGAGACGGTGTCCGTGATCGTTCAGGTGTTCTGGTACAAGCGCACAGGCCGGCGTGTCTTCCTCATGGCGCCGCTGCATCATCACTTCGAGAAGAAGGGCTGGACCGAGCCGACCATCGTGATCCGCTTCTGGATCATCTCCATGATCCTGGCCCTGATCGGCCTCGCCACGTTGAAGATCCGATGAAAAGTCCGATGAGCAGTCCGGGCACCCCCTTCCCCGCGACGCTGTTCGCCGGACGCAACTTCGCCGTCGTCGGCCTCGGCCGCAACGGCATGCCGGCCGCGACCACACTGAAGGCCATGGGCGCCGACGTGCTGGTGTGGGACGACAGCGAGGCCGCGCGCGACGCCGCCGCCGCCGCCGGCTTCACCGTCGGCGACCCTTCGCGCAGCGGGCAGCACTTCCACGCCCTCGTGCTGTCGCCGGGCATTCCGCATCTGCGGCCAAAGCCGCATCGGATCGCGACCTGGGCGCATGAGCAAACCCTGCCGATCTTCTCGGATGCGGAATTGCTGTTTCACGCCGTGCTGGCCGCCGGTTCGCATGCCCGCTTTGCCGGCATCACCGGAACCAACGGCAAATCGACCACCACCGCGCTGCTCGCGCACATCCTGACCACCGCCGGAATTCCGAACGCCGCCGGCGGCAATCTTGGCCCGGCCGCCTTGGCGCTGCCACTGCTTGGCGACGACGGTGTCTATGTACTCGAGATGTCGTCTTATATGTTGGAGCGAATCGCCTCCCTCCGGTTCGATGTGGCGGCAATGCTCAACCTCAGCGCTGACCATCTGGACCGCCATTACGACATGGCCGGCTACGCCATGGCGAAGCGGGCGATCTTCGGCCGGCAGGGCTCGAACAATCTGGCCGTGATCGGCATCGACGATCCACTCAGCCGTACCATGGCGGGCGCGCTCCGGCGCCATGCCGCCCCGATGGTCGCGATCTCGGGCGGGTCGCCGCCGGATCAGCAGGCCGATATCTGGTGTGAGGCGGGTATCCTGCGCGACCGGATCGGGCCGATCCTGTCCATGGCCGAAGCGCCCGCACTGCCCGGTCCGCATAATGCCCAGAACGCCGCCGCCGCCGCTGCGATGGCGATGCATCTGGGCGTTTCCCGCGCCGACATCGCGCGCGGCATCACCAGCTTTCCCGGTCTGGCGCATCGTCAGCAACTGGTCGGCAGTCGCGGCGGAATCGCCTTCGTCAACGACAGCAAGGCAACCAACGCGGATGCCGCCGCCCGCGCGCTCGCCTGCTACCCGAACCTGGTGTGGATTGCCGGCGGCATCGCCAAGGAAGGCGGGATCGAGTCGCTTGCCCCGTTGTTCGATCAGGTCGCGCACGCCGTCCTGATCGGCCGCGATGCCGCGATGCTGGCCAACGCGCTGGAGCGGCACAACATCGCCACGACAATGGCCGGCACACTCGATGCCGCGGTTCCGGCCGCCTACGCCGCGGCTCGCGCACTGGGAGCCGGCACGGTGCTGCTGTCGCCGGCCTGCGCCAGCTTCGACCAGTTCTCCGGCTTCGATGCCCGTGGCGACCGGTTTGCCGAACTGGTCGCCGCCCTCCCGAACGAGGGAGCCAATTAATGGCCATGCTGTCGCGCGCCGACAATTCCACGCTGGGCCGCTGGTGGTGGACAATCGACCGCTGGACGCTGGGCGCCGTCGGCACGCTGATCGGCGTCGGCTACATCATGATGCTCGCCGCGAGCCCGGCGGTGGCCGAGCGCATCGGCCAGTCGCGCGACATCTTCATCCTCAAGCAGGTGGTCTTCCTGGCCCTGGCCGGCGCGGTCGTGGTCGGCGTGTCGCTGCTGTCGCCGCGTGAGATCCGCCGCCTGGCGCTGGTCGGCTGCACCATAGCCCTGCTGCTGACCGCTTTCACGATGGTCTCCGGCGTGGAGATCAAGGGCGCGCGGCGATGGATCTCCATTCCCGGCATGACCCTGCAGCCCAGTGAATTCCTGAAGCCCTGCTTCGCCGTGGTCGCCGCCTGGCTGATCAGCGAAGGCCGCCGCGCCGCCCGCAGCAACCGGACGGTGCTGGGCATGTCCTGGGGCACGCCGGCGGCGATCGGCATCTTCCTGGTGATCGCCTTCCTGCTGAAATCGCAGCCGGATATCGGCATGCTCGCGGTCGTCACGACAGTGTTTTTCGTCCAACTCTATGTCGCCGGACTGCCGATCTTCCTAGTTGGGCTTGGCATGCTCGGCCTCGGCGGTGCGGCGACCGGCGCCTATCTGCTGTTCCCGCATGTGCAGGCACGGGTGCAGAAATACCTGCACCCGACGCTGGAATCGGCCTACCAGCCGACGCTGGCGCTGGAGGCGTTCGGCAATGGCGGCCTGCTCGGCCGCGGCCCCGGCGAGGGCCGGGTGAA
>CAINEA010000138.1 GCA_903847525.1 uncultured Acetobacteraceae bacterium
ACCCCGCTCGATGATCGAGCAGTCGATCGACTGCATAGTCGCACCCACGACCCGTTCCCGTCCGATATATGCGGTGCGCCCTGAAACCTTGCATGCTCGCCTCGCGGCATTGCCCTCGGCGCAGGCGGCATATTTGCGAGACATCGGGTTTGCCGCTGCAACCGGGGAACTCGCGTTCCTGCAAGACGATACCGGTCTGGCCGGAGCGGTTCTCGGACTTGGAGGAGATCGTTCGCATTTTGCCTTCGGTGATCTGGCGTTTCGGCTGCCCAATTCAACGGTGGCAGATATGCGGCCATGGCATCTGGTTGCCGGCGACTACAATCCGGCCGATGCAACCCTGGGCTACACGCTTGGCGCCTATCACTACACGGCCTTGAAGCCAGCAAAGCGCGATGCCGCCAGGTTGGTTCAGCCCTCGGGCAGCGATTGGAGTCTGCAGGAAGCTGCCAGCGCATGGATGGTCCGCGACCTGATCAACACGCCTGCCAATCGATTGGGCCCAGCCGAACTTGCCGATGCCGTGGTTGAATTGGCACGACGCTATCGCGCGGAATCCACGATTACGCTCGGAACCGCCTTGGCGGAGGCCTATCCGACCATTGCGATGGTGGGACGCGGTTCAGCGCGTGAACCGATCGTGGCTGCCTTCCGCTGGTCCGGTAGCCAGGCCCTCGTCGACGCGCCGCTTGTTTCGCTGTGCGGCAAAGGTGTCTGTTTCGATACCGGAGGCTATGACCTAAAGCCGTCGGCCGCGATGCTGCGAATGAAAAAGGATATGGGAGGGGCCGCGATCGTTCTTGGCATTGCCAGATTGATCATGCAGGCAGACCTGCCCGTTCGTCTGGCGGTTCGGATCGGGTGCGTTGAGAATTCCGTGTCCGGCACTGCGATGCGACCGCTGGACGTCGTGCGCACCCGCCGCGGCCTGACGGTCGAAATCGGCAATACCGATGCCGAAGGCCGCCTCGTGCTGTGCGACCTGCTAGCGGAAGCCTCCGACGAAAGCCCGGATCTGCTGCTGGACGCGGCCACGCTCACGGGAGCGGCCAGGGTAGCGCTGGGACCGGACATGCCGGCGCTGTTCTGCAACGACGATGCTTGGGCCGATCAGCTGCTGGCCGCCGGTGTGAGCCGGAATGACCCGCTATGGAGACTGCCGCTGTGGGCGAGTTATAATTCTTGGCTCGATTCGCCAGTTGCGGATCTCAACAATGTATCGACCAAGCCAATGGCCGGCGCGATTGTGGCCGCATTGTTCATGGAACGATTTGTCGCGCCGGGCGTTAAGTGGGTACACCTGGATACCTATGCCTGGAACGATCAAAGCCGCCCAGGTCGCCCGGAAGGGGGGGAAGCACAGGCAATGCGTGCAGTGTTCTCGGCGATGCGAACCCGGTTTTCTGGTTCGGCCGCCGACTGATAACGATCCACCATTCGATTGAGATGGTTAAGCAATCTTTGATGGGGGGATGCAATTGTAATGCAGGAGGAAATGACTACATCTAAGAAACGGCTAGGGTGATCAACTAGCGATCACGCCGACCACCGATCAAGACGACGACAAACTGTCCAATGATCTTTCCGGATATCGGTTCATCTACACCAAAGCATCCGGAACCATCGGGACATCCCACGAAACATTCGGACAAGGGAACGGCATAACGCTGTTTCCAGAACAGAAGGGTTGAAAAAATGGCTGCGAATCCGTCGACCGACCAACTGGTTGGAACTCTTCGAGACACAGTTGTCGCACTTGTGCGCCGCGATGGTCCCGACCTCTCCGCCCGCCAGCTTGGCGTGTTCCTCACCTGCTACCTGCAGGAAGGCCCGCATACCGTGCGTGGCCTGGCTGCTGATCTGAACGTCTCGAAGCCCGCCATCACGCGCGCGCTTGATCGGCTCGGCGAACTCGATCTTGCCCGCCGCAAGGTCGACCCGCTCGATCGGCGCAGTGTGCTGGTGCAACGTACGATGAAAGGTGCGGCCTTCCTGCGTGACCTGCGCTCCATCATGTCGGAGGCCTCGGCGGCCGCCGCCAAGATGAAGCCGGCCGCCGACGCGGAACCCGCTCCGCGTGGCCGCGCCTCGTCGCGCGGCTAAATAGCCAATAAGAGAGTGGACGGGCACGGCGTGTTGGGCCGTGCCCGTTTTTTTCGTAAGTCAGGACAACTCGATCCGCGGCATCACGCGTTCGCCTGACGGATGATCTCCGACCAACGGTCGAGAATGGGCAATGTCTTGCCGGCATCCTCAGACGCCAAACTGACCACGACACGAGATATTCCGAGATCCCGATAGCGCTTCAGGGTATCGACCTCTTCCGGTACCGCAAATAAGGACAATGGGATCGTCGCCGGATCGCGTCCGGCCTCGGCCGCCATCTGATGAAAGCGCGGCAGGTATTCGGCGATATCGCCGGACGTGGCCCGGCCGGTCAGCGGGATCCAACCGTCGCCATAACGAATGGCACGGCGCGCACCCTGCGGAAACGCGCCGCCGACAATGATCGGTGGATAATACCAGCTCCCACGGATCAGAACCGATGCGCCCAGTCGCGTAAACCGATGGACATGATGCGCCATGGTTGGTCGGTGAGTTTGTTCCATGCCTCGCAACAATGTCCGACGATATCCTCGAAGGACAGAA
>CAINEA010000139.1 GCA_903847525.1 uncultured Acetobacteraceae bacterium
CGGCGCGGTTCATTTCCTCGCGCACGTATGTGGTCACGGCCAAATAGAGGTCCGCTTCCTGCGGCGATAGCTCGTAGCTGGCGGTGTAGGCTCGGCGCTCCGGGAAGAGCGGCGTGCCATCAAAGCGGTAGAGTTCTTCTTTGGTGAGCCGCCGCATCATGTCGGATACGTCGGCCTTGTGGACGCCCTCGCGGAAGCGGCCCTCAAACCGGTCGGCGTCGAGCAGGCCCATGAACAGCTGAAAGTCGGCTTCCTTGCCGTTGTGCGGCGTAGCCGACATCAGCAGCAGGTTCCGGGTCATGGTGCCCAGGAGCTTGCCGAACCGGTGGCGGCGCGTTTCCTTCACTTCTCCACCGAAGTAGGACGCGGCCATACGGTGGGCTTCGTCACAGATCACAAGGTCCCATTCCGGCGCGGCCTTCAGCCTTGCCTGGAGGTCATCGGATCGGGCGCCCATATCGAGGCGGAGGATGAGGCGGTTGTGTTCGACGAACGGGTTACCGGTGGCCGAGGTCTCGATCTGCGCACGCGACATGATCTCAAACTTGAGGCCAAATTTTTCTCCCATCTCCTCCTGCCACTGCTCAACGAGGCTTCCGGGCGCCACGATAAGGCAGCGTTCGAGGTCCCCCCGGATCAAGAGCTCCTTGATCAGCAGCCCAGCCATCACGGTCTTACCCGCCCCCGGATCGTCCGCGAGCAAGAACCGCAGAGGCTGCCGAGGCAGCATTTCACCGTAGACGGCGGTGATCTGGTGCGGCAGTGCTTCGATGCTTGACGAGCTGATCGCGAGGTAGGGGTCGAACAGGTGAGCCAGGCGCAGGCGATAGCCTTCGGACGCGAGCCTTAGCAAGCTGCCGTCTGCATCAAAGCCATAAGCCCGCCCGGCTTCCAGAAGCTCGAACGCGGTCTCGTCACCTCGATAGACCAAACGCTCGCCTATGCGTCCGTTGACCCGGAAAACGAGATTGAGGGCATCGGGTCCGAATCGCGTGATCTGAACGATTTCGGCAATGCCGGCCGTGTCCAACCCACGGAAGCGGGCACCCGCTTTGATGTCATCGAACGCCACCATGCGCAGGTTTCCTCCTCCCGAATGGTTTAGTGGCTATCGCGGGTCAGGTCATGGGGTATTACGGTGCGTGGTCGGGTTGATCGGCGCCGCAAGCTCTATCGCCCTGTGTGGTTCGGTCTGGCGTCTAGGAAGCCCAGCCCCTACGCCGCCAGAGTCACCACCTCCGCCGGAGCGCGTGCGCAGTGTTCCCCCCATGCGTCCATCAGCAGCCGGCGCTTATCCAACAAATCGGAGCGGGCATAGGCCGCTTCCGCCTTATCTTTAATAGAGTGTGCCAAGGCGCGTTCCACCACCTCCCGCCCTTCCGGCCGCGTCTCGCCCGCCCAATCGCGGAACGTGCTGCGGAAGCCATGCGGGACGATGGCGCGGCCCTCGGCATCGCGCCAGAGCGGCGGAGCGCCCGCTTCATCCGATTCGTTCATGCGGCGCACCACCTCCGACAGCGCCATGTCGGATAGCGCGACGTTCTTGCGCAGGCTCGGGAACACCAGATCGTCGGGCGTGCGCATGAGCGGGCGCGTGTCGGTCAAGATCGCC
>CAINEA010000140.1 GCA_903847525.1 uncultured Acetobacteraceae bacterium
ATGCCGAGACGGATTTGCTGGAAAGCCTGGAATATGCCGCGCATGAGGGTGGCTTCGCCGCCGCCGCCGAGGCGCTGGGGGCGGCGCCGGCGCTGTACCATACCGACACGTCCAGCCCCGATGCGCCGCGGACCCGGACCCTGTCCGAGGAGATCACCCGGGTGGTGCGCGGCCGCGCGGCCAACCCGGTATGGATCGCCGGGATGATGCGGCACGGCTATCGCGGCGCGGCGGAAATCGCCCGGGCGCTGGACGGCCTGCAGGCGTTTTCCGCCACGCTGGCGCAGCGTTTCGATGCGCAGTTCGATCTGGTGTTCGACGCGACATTGGGCGATTCGGCGGTGGACCAGTTTCTGTGCGAGGCCAACCCGGCGGCCCGCGCGGCAATGGCGGCGCGGTTTCGCGAGGCGCTGCAGCGCGATCAGTGGCGGCCACAGCGAAATATGGTTGCTGCGGTCTTGGACATGGCCGAACCATGATCAAAGGCTGGTGCCCGGATTTGTTCACGCCCATGCAATCCGGCGACGGGTGGCTGGTTCGCGTGCGGCCGCGCCGCTCGGTTTTGTCGGCTGCCGAGGCTCGGGTGATCGCCGATGCGGCGGAGCGGCATGGCAGCGGCGTGGTGGAACTGACCAATCGGGGCAATGTGCAGATCCGTGGGCTGACACCGGCGTCGGCCGGATTGTTTGCCTCGGCCATGGTCGAGGCGGGGGTGGCCGATCGGGGGGGCAGGCATAACCTTCTAATGTCGGCGCTGGCCGGGGTGGATCCCTCGGTTCATCCGCAAACCGCGTGCGTGGCCGACGCGCTGGACCGCGCCTTGGCCGAGGCGGGCGATCTGGACGGGTTGCCCGATAAGTTTCTGTTCCTGGTGGATGGCGGCGGTGCCGCCGGGTTGCAGCTGGTTCGCGCCGATATCGCGGTTCGTGCCAGCCATGGGGGATGGGCGATCTGGTTGGACGGCGCACCGCTCGGCGCCTTGTGCGACGGCAATCGTATCGCCGACGCCGTCCTCGTTCTGGCGCGCGGTTTCCTGGCCCTTGCCAAGGGCGCGCGCCGGATGTGCCAGCTTGTGAAATCAGACGGGGCCGCAGACCTGTTTCGCCAGGCCGGACTTGCCGCGGCGATTCCGTCCGGCGCGAATGGCGAGGCGGGGTGGGTCGGCTTTCGGGCGTTCGGCGCGGAAATGGGCGGGTTCGATTTGGGGATACCGTTCGGGCAGATGCGGGGGGAGGGTCTACGGGAACTGGCGGCTTTTTGCGAAGGTTACGGCGATGCGGCACTGCGGATCACGCCTTGGCGATCGGTGATTCTCGCCGGCGTCCGGGCCGACCGGGCGGATGCGCTGGGTCGCGCCGCGACGGACTGGATCACCGAGGCGCAGGATCCCCGACGGCACATTGTCGCCTGCCCCGGGTCGCCGGGATGCGCGTCGGCAACGGTGCGCGCCCGCGCGGATGCGGAAATGCTGGCGGCGGTTCCTCTCGCGTCGCTGGTGCATGTCTCCGGCTGCGGCAAGGGCTGCGCGCATCCGTTTCCGGCGCCGATGACCTTGGTCGGGCGTGATGGCGCCTATGACATCGTACGCGACGGCCGGGCTGGTGACGCCCCTTTCGCAGCGGGGCTGACGATGGCCGATGCGGCAAAGATGCTGATGGGAATGGTATGACACGCGACTATATCCGCGATGGCGCCGCGATCTATGCGCGCTCCTTCGCCACGATCCGGGCGGAGGCGGATCTTTCCGGGTTTTCAGCCGAGGAGGCCCGGGTTGCCGTGCGGGTGATTCATGCCTGCGGGATGGTGGAGATCACCCGCGATCTGCGTTTCGGCCCGGGTTTCGCCGCTGCCGCGCGCCGCGCGCTGCTGGCGGGCAGGCCGGTTCTGTGCGATTCACAGATGGTTGCGCATGGGATCACTCGTGCCCGGCTGCCGGCCGGGAACGAGGTGATCTGCACGCTGCAAGACCGCGAAACGGCGGCGCTGGCGGCGCGGATCGGCAATACGCGGTCCGCCGCCGCGCTCGATCTGTGGGGGGAACGGATGGACGGTGCGCTGGTGGCCATCGGCAATGCGCCGACCGCGCTGTTTCATCTGCTGGAGTTGCTGGATGCAGGAGCAAAGCCGCCGGCGGCGATCATCGGGATGCCGGTGGGATTCGTCGGCGCCGCGGAATCGAAGCAGGCTTTGCTGGAGGATGGACGGGTGCCGTTTCTGATCGTTGCGGGGCGCAAGGGCGGCAGCGCGATGGCGGTTGCCGCCGTCAACGCACTGGCGAGCGAGGCCGAGTGATGGCGGCGGGAACGCTGTTTACCATCGGCATGGGGCCGGGCGATCCGGAGTTGCTGACCTTGAAGGCGGTACGGATCATCGGTTCTGCGCCCGTGGTTGCCTATTTCGCCAAGCGCGGCCGGACCGGGCACGCACGCAGCATCGCCGGCGCACATGTTCCGCCCGGTACGATCGAGCTCCGGTTCGAATATCCCTATACGACCGAAATTGCCGTGGACGATCCGCGTTATATCGCGGAGCTCGGCATGTTCTATGAACGCAGCGCGGCGGAGATCGCGGTGCATCTGGATGGCGCGCGCGACGTGGCGCTGCTGTGCGAGGGCGATCCGTTCTTCTATGGCTCGGCGATGTATCTGTTCGACCGGCTGGGAGGTTCCTACCGAAACGAGACCGTGCCGGGTATTCCCGGCATGAGCGGATGCTGGAGCCGGGCCGGGCTGCCGTTCACCCATGGCGACGATGTATTGTCGGTGCTGCCAGGCACGCTGGACGAGGCCAGCCTGGCCGAACGCCTGGCACTGTGCGATGCCGCGGTGATCATGAAGGTGGGGCGCAATCTGTCGAAGATACGCTCGGCGATCGAGACGGCGGGATTGGCCGACCGCGCGGTGTATGTGGAGCGGGGTACCATGCCCGGTGAGCGGATCGTCCGGCTGAACGAGATGACCGAGCCGACGGCACCGTATTTCGCGATGGTGCTGGTTCCTGGCCGGCAGCGGGCACGATGATCGGCAAGCTTTTCCTGGTCGGGCTTGGGCCTGGCGATCCGGGCATGCAGACGCCGCAGGCGACCGCGGCGTTGTCGGTTGCAACGGATCTGGTGGGGTATGGCCCGTATGTGGATCGGGTGCCGCCACGGCCTGGGCTGGTCCGGCATGTCTCGGACAACCGCGAGGAAATCAGCCGCGCCCGGCACGCGCTGGAACTTGCGGCCTCAGGGCGGCGGGTCACGGTGGTTTCATCGGGGGATACCGGTGTGTTCGCCATGGCCAGCGCCGTATTCGAGGCAATCGAGCATGGCGATACGGCGTGGCGCGGCATCGACGTGGAGGTGATACCGGGCATTTCCGCCATGTTCGCCGTGGCGGCGCGGGTTGGGGCGCCGCTGGGGCATGATTTCTGCGCCCTGTCGCTGTCGGACAATCTGAAGCCGTGGGAGGTGGTTACGCGACGCCTGCGAGCGGTGGCGGATGCCGGGTTTGTCATTGCGCTGTACAATCCGATCTCCCGCGCGCGACCTTGGCAACTGGGCGCGGCTTTTGCGCTGCTGCGCGACATCCTGCCGCCGGCAACCCCGGTGGTGTTCGCGACTGCCGTGAGCCGGTCCGATGAGGCGGTCACGGTTGTTTCCTTGGCCGACGCCGATCCCGCGCGAGCGGACATGCGGACCCTGGTGCTGATCGGGTCGGCCGCGACCCGGCGGATCGAGCGGGCGAGTGCGCCCCCCTGGCTCTATACGCCGCGCAGCGTGGATGCCGCCTGATGTACGAGCCAGTCCAGCGCGGCCGCCGCGTTTGCAACTTCGGCGGCTTTTGGGAGGTACGGGCGCACGACCAT